>JANQJT010000210.1 GCA_028281485.1 Phycisphaeraceae bacterium | reverse complement strand
GGTGCAGGTGAAGCCGGCGGGCGGGGGGGCGGTGGATTTTGCGGGGTTGGCGGAGAAGCTGGCGGCGCACGGGCAGGTGGAGCGCAACGGGTACACGCTGAAGGTGGCGGTGGAGGGGTTAGGCCTGACGGTGTTTGGTGACGGGCGGGTGCTGGTGAGCGGGACGGACGACGCGGGCGCGGCCCGCGCGGTGGTGAGTCGTTATATCGGTTTGTGAGGTGCGTTGGTGAGTTACCTGAAGAGCGGCGATGTGATTGTGTTTGCGGGCGACAGCATCACGGATTGTGAGCGCGATCGGGAGGTGCGCGAGGGGAACAGTTTGTATGGGTTAGGTAGGGGGTTTGTGTCGCTGCTGGCAAGCCGGCTGCGTGCGGAGCGGTGGGACGATGCGCTGACGTGTTACAACCGGGGGTGCGGCGGTGATCGCGTGGTGGATCTTGCGGCGCGTTGGGAAAGGGATGTGCTGGTGTTGGAGCCGGACGTGATCAGCGTGCTGGTGGGTGTGAACGATACGTGGCACGCGTACACGGCGGGCGCGGGGGTGGGTGTGGCGGAGTACGAGCGGGTGTATCGGGGGATGCTGGAGCGGACGCGTGAGGTGTTGGGGGGTGTGCGATTGGTGTTGTGTGACCCGTTCTGTTTGCGGTGCGGTGTGGTGGACGATGCGTGGGTGGATGAGATGGAGGAGCGGCAGGAGGTGGTGTGGCGGTTGGCGCGGGAGTTTGAGGCGTTGCACCTGCCTTATGGGGATGTGTTTGAGAGCGCGATGGAGACGGCGGGGGTTGAGCCGAGCGAGCTTGCGGAGGATGGGGTGCACCCGACGCCGAGCGGTCATGCGCTGATGGCGGCGGCGTGGTGCCAGGTAGTGGGGTGAGGGGGGTAATCTCTAATTGCTAATTGCTGAATGAGGGAAGAGCCGACGGGCAACAGGGAAAAGGGAACGGGTGAGTGGTTCGTTTGCCGCGGAGGCGCGGAGCGGATTGCCCCGGTAAACCGGGGGCTAAACGGAATCGCTTGCTGACGCGCGGCACGGAAGACAGCCGGGATGCAGTGGGGATAGTCAATCGGGATTGGCTTTGAGGACGTGTTGCCAGGGTGCGCCGATGTCGGCGACGTGGACGGGGCCGGTGTATTGAAGGGCGTCGGGGTTTTTGAAGCCGAGTTTTTGGGCGACGAAGGTGATGGTTTGGGTGGCGCGGACGGCTGCGCCGAGGGGGAGTCCTGTGTCGCAGTTGAGACCGGAGGGGATGTCGACGGCGAGGACGGGTGCGGGTTGTTTGTTGATCCATTCGATGAGGGGGAGCAGGTCGGGGCGGACGGGTTGGGTGAGGCCGGTGCCGAGCAGGCCGTCGATGAGCAGGTCGGTTTCGACGGCGGTGGGGTCATCGGTGAAGGGGATGTCGAGAGAGATAGCGATGTCGAGATTGGTTTTGGCGTCGCCGGCGCATTGATCGTGGGGGCGTGTGGTGTGGCAGGTGACGTTGTAGCCGCGGAGGTGAAGGTGTCGTGCGGCGGCGAGGGCGTCGCCGCCGTTGTTGCCGGGGCCGACTAGGCAGAGGGCGCGGGTGTTTGCAGCGAGCATGGACTGGGCGTGGTCGGCGAGCTGCCGGGCGGCGTTTTCCATGAGGACGATGGAGGGGATGTGGTACCGGCCTGTGGCGGTGCGGTCGACGCTGCGGACCTGCTGGCGCGTGAGGTAGATGGGGTCGTGTGCGTTCATGGCGACGGGGTGTGACGCCGGGCTGTGGGGGGTTAGTCTTGTTCGGCTTTGTGGTCGCGGACGATCTGTACGGCTTCGGCGATGGCGCCGTCGAGGTTGTGGTTG
>JANQJT010000205.1 GCA_028281485.1 Phycisphaeraceae bacterium | reverse complement strand
CCGCCCGTTTCACCCCCCTTTCCGCCCGCCGCGCAAGCGGTAGAATGACGCCTCGTCGCTCACAAACACGACATCGAAGGATCTTCCCATGCAAATCGTCGTCAGCGGTTCAACCGGTACGATCGGCTCGGCACTCTGTCGCCACCTCATGGACCAGGGCCACCACGTCCGTCGCCTCGTCCGCCCCAACACCCTCACCAACCCCAACAAGGCGCCGCTCGGCACGACGATCGACTGGGACCCGCAAGCCGGCACCATCGATCCCAAGGCCCTCGAAGGCACAGACGTGGTCATCAACCTCGCCGGTGAATCCGTCGTCGGTTGCTGGACCACCCAGAAGATGTACCGCATCCTCGACAGCCGCGTCGAAACCACCTCTTTGCTAGCCAACACCATCGCCGACCTGATCACACCCCCCAAGCTCTTCCTCAACGCCTCCGCCGTCGGCTACTACGGCAACCGCAAGGACGAGGTTATCGACGAATCCACGCCCTCCGGCGGCGGCTTCCTCGCCGAAGTCTCACGCCGCTGGGAACAGGCCGCCGCCCCCGCCGACACACGCGGCATCCGCACCGCCTTCCTCCGCTTCGGCATGGTCCTCACACCACGCGGCGGCGCACTCAAATCCATGCTCCCCGTCTTCCGACTCGGACTCGGCGGACCCATCGGCAAGGGCAACCAGTTCTGGCCGTGGATCTCCATCGACGACACCACCGAAGCCATCGCCCACCTCATCGACCGCGACGACACGCAAGGCCCCTACAACATCGTCGCACCCAACGCCGCCACCTGTAACCAGTTCACACGCTCGCTCGGCCGCGTCCTCCATCGCCCCGCCATGCTCGGCATGCCCGAGACACTCGTCACCCTCCTCGCGGGCGGCTTCGCCGACGAACTGTTGTTCAGCAAACGCGTCGTCCCCCAACGCCTCCTCGACGCCGGCTACGCCTTCAAACACACCAACCTCAACACCACACTCAAGCAGCTCTCCGCCGCCTGATCAAACCCTCACCACAGTTGATTAAGACTACCCCGCGCACCGCTCAAAGCGGCTGTGCGCTGCGCTTGTTGTCCGGCCGATGCGTCTCGAAATACCGACCCTGCGTCCCCAACGCCGCACGACGCGCAAACGCACACGTCTCCGCGATAATCGCATCACCACCAAACTCCGCCTCGATCCGATCGATCCCCTCCGCCTGGTTGCCCTCGTCACGCGCGTACAACAGACGGTACACACGCTTCAATCGCTCGATCACGTCCGCCTCAAACCGGTGACGCTGCAACCCGATCACGTTCACGCCCCGCACGCGAGCCGGGTGACCGTCGCTCACCATGTAAGGCGGACAGTCGTGCACCACCCCGCTGTTGCCTCCCACAAACGCGTAACGCCCCACCGCCACGAAATGGTGAATCGCCGCGCCCCCGCTGACCACCGCACACTCCTCGATCGTCACATGCCCCGCCAGCAACACGTTGTTCGCCAGGATCACCCGATCGGAGATGTGTGAATCGTGCGCGATGTGCGACCCTACCATCAAAAGGTTCCGATCGCCGATCGATGTCCTGCCCCCGCCGTTCTCCGTGCCCAGGTGCGCCGTCACAAACTCGCGGATCTCGTTGTGATCCCCGATCACCAGCTCCGTATCGCTACCGCGATACTTCAGGTCCTGCGGCAACCCGCCCAGCACCACGTGGTGCGTGATCCGATTCTCCCGACCGATCGTCGTCCGACCCTGCACCACCACGTGCGAACCCAGCGTCGTCCCCTCACCAATCCGCACACCCCCGCCGATCACACAGAACGGCCCCACCACCACACCGTCAGCCAGTTCGGCGCTCGTATCGACCATCGCGGTGGGGTGAATCTCGGGCATAAGAATGGAACGCAATCTAAAAACAGCAAACCCGACGACGCGCTTTTACTCCTGGTCCGCGTCCACCAGCATAAACTTGATCTCCGCCTCGGCCGCCAGGTCCTCTCCCACAAACGCCCGACAACGCGTGTGACCCGTCCGACTCCGCACACGGATCGCCGTCGCCTCGATCACCAGTTGATCACCCGGCGTTACCGGGCGACGCAGCTTCACCTTGTCCATCGACAACAGCACCGCCAGCTTGCCCGTGTGCTCCAGCTTGCGACTCAGCAGAATCCCCGACATCTGCGCCATCGCCTCCACGATCAACACGCCCGGCATGATCGGCGTGCCCGGGTAATGCCCGTCAAAAAACGGCTCGTTGATCGTCACGTTCTTCACACCCACACACCGCTGATCCCCATCCATCTCCAGGATGCGATCCACCAGCAGCATCGGGTAGCGGTGCGGCAGCGTCTTCTGAATCCGACGGATATCCAGCACGCCCTCACTCGTCAGCAGACTCGCGCGCTGCTGCGCCGTCATCGCCGACTGCAGGCAACGCGCCAACCGATGATTCAGCGCGTGACCCGACCGATACGCCACGATCCGACCCTGGATCGGCGCACCGACCAGCGCCAGGTCACCGATCAGGTCCAACACCTTGTGCCGCACCAACTCGTCATCAAACCGCAGCGTGTTCTCACCGATCGGCCGGCCCCCCTCGCCGATCACCAGAATATCTTTTGGCGTCAGATGACTGCCCAAACCGCTCGCCTGCAACGCCTGCGCCTCGGCTTCCAACACGTACGTCCGTGCCGGCGCGATCTGCTCCGCGTACGCGCCGTTCTGCAACTGCATCGCGTACACCTGACGCGGCACCGGGCCCTCGCCGCCGTAATCCAGATCGTAGATCACCTGCATGCCCGGCTGATCCGATGGCAACGCCGCGATCATCGCGTCCCCCTCTTCCACCGTGATCGGCTCGGTCACACGCAACGCGCGACGCGGCTGATCCTGCCCCTCCACCCCCACCTCCATCAACGCCTCCACAAAAGGCTGCGCCGATCCATCGAACGCCGGCAGTTCCGGACCCGACACCTCCACCGCCACGTTGTCGATCCCCAACCCCGCCAGCGCGCTCATGCAGTGCTCGCACGTCTCGATCGCCACGTCACCCCGACGCAGCGCCGTCCGACGCGCACGCTTGGTCACGTGCTGAATCAACGCGGGAATCCGAACCGGCTGACCGCTGTCCTCCACGTCCGTCCGGTACAGCACCACGCCGTGGTTTACCGGCGCGGGCTTGAACCTCACCGTCGCGTCCTTGCCCAGAAACAGCCCGCGACCCGACAGCGTCGTCTCGCCCGCAAGCGTCTGTTGAAATCCCGTCGTCAAAGACATGTCCGTTCCTGTGACCTCGTTCGCCTCCCAGTTTACCCACCGCACCCCACACCCGGCAACGAGTTACCCCCACACGCCCCTCAATCCAAATCCTTCAAATACTTGCGAACTTTTTTCATGACCTCCGGCAGGTTCCGGATCGCCACGTGTTCTTTCAACGCCACCCGGTGATTTTGCGCCGGGCTGCCCGCCCAAATCTCGCCGGCCGGGATGCTGTTCATCAACTGCGACCCACCCGCCAGTGTCGCGCCACGTCCGATCATCAGGTGATCCGCGATGTTACAACCCCCACCGATCGTCACCCCATCCTCGATGATCGTCGATCCCGCCACGCCCGTCTTCCCCGCGATCACCACGCATCGGCCGATCCGAACGTTGTGCCCGATCTGCACGAGGTTGTCGATCTTGCACCCGTCCCCGATCACCGTCGCGCTGAACTTCCCGCAATCCACACACGTGTTCGCGCCGATCTCCACGCCGCTGCCGATCTCCACGTGCCCGATCTGAGGAATCTTCACGATACCCCGCCCATCAGGCGACGGCCGATAGCCAAAACCATCCGCCCCCAACACCACACCCGCGTGCAATACAGAACCCTCGCCCACCACGCATCGCTCACGCACCACAACGCCCGGCCAAAGCACACACCCCGCGCCGATCGCCGACCCATTCATCACCACCACATTCGCGTGCAGCTGCGCCCCGTCACCGATCACAACACCCGGTCCGATCACACAACCCGCGCCAATCCCAACCCCCGCCCCGATCTTCGCCGACGCATCCACCACCGCCGACCCGTGCACCCCCGCTTCGACCTGCATCACCGGCGGCGCAAACCGCTCGAGCACCTTCGCCATCGCAAGGTCCACATCCGCCACACCGATCACCACCCGTTCCCCCGCCTCGACATCCAATCCGTGATTCACCAGCGCAGCCGACGCACCCGAATCCGCCCACTTCTTCGCGTGCGTCTCGTCACCGATAAACGTCAGGTCACCGGCGCCGGCGAGCACCAACTCCTCCAGCCCGGTGATCTCCACCGCGCCGTCGCCGCTCAGCGTCCCGCCGACCAGCTCCGCAATCTGTGCACAGGTCATCTTCATAAGCCGAAAAGGGTACCCCTTCCCCACACAAAAGCAAAAAACCCGCCCGGCGCCAGGCCGGACGGGAATCTCACGAATTGGCCCCGCCGCTCAGCCCTGCGGCGTGTTGTTGTAGTCGTTGTTCAGCTTCGTCTTCACCCGCTGAGTGATGTCCATCTGAGGATTGGAGTACAGCGTCTTGCGGAGCTGGATCATGCCCAGGATCTGCTGCTGCGATGCGTTCTCCAGCGATGGCGTCCGGTCCTTGGTCAGCACCAGGTCATAACCTTCTGCCGCGGCGACCACACCGATCCCATCGACCACCTTGCGGTACAGACCCTCCAGGCTCTGCGCCATCTCTCGCTGAATCTTGCGCTGACGCACGTCACGCTCGATCCGCAGCGCGATCGTCTTGCGCTCGAGTTCCGCGATCGCCTTCTTAAAGCCGTCGCTGTTGGGGTCCATGATGTCCATGTCGCTCTGCAGACCCGTCAGCTCCGCGGCCTTGGTCTGCTCCCACTTCTGCATCGCCGTGATCTTGTCACGGATATCCGCCTCGATCACGCCGCGCTCTTCAAGGTTCTCAAAAACCTCCGCGACATCGACCACCGCGATCGTCGTGCCACCCGCCGGGCCGCTCTGGCCGTG
Organism: Phycisphaeraceae bacterium; assembly: GCA_028281485.1. Classification (GTDB taxonomy): domain Bacteria; phylum Planctomycetota; class Phycisphaerae; order Phycisphaerales; family Zrk34; genus JANQHD01. Next base: position 390 of record JANQJT010000205.1, on the reverse strand, counting down.
CAGCATGTTCATCGTGCCCATCACGCCCACCACCAACACGGCGGCCAACGCGGCTGTCATCATTTGACGCAAACTCATCATAAGCTCCTTTGAGGTCTCGCCTCGGATCCACTATTTCCTTCTGTCTTCTACGCTCTCTTGCGCGACGGGTTCACTCACCCCGCGCCGCTAAAACGGCAGCGCCAATGAGAAGCTGAACACACGCGTGTCGTCCGTGTCTTCCTTCATCAAAGGCACCGCAAAGTCGAATGCAAACGGCGCCTCACCGAGCACCGGCAACGTCAACCGAATGCCCGCGCCCACGCTCGCACGGTATTCCGCAAAGCTGAAGCGCTCGGCCACCGTGCCGCTGTCCACGAAAAACACACCCCGCACCAGCTCCTGCCACAG
>JANQJT010000189.1 GCA_028281485.1 Phycisphaeraceae bacterium | reverse complement strand
AAGATGGCGCCTGCCCGTCCTGCTGTTCATCTTCGTCGCCGGCTTCGGCCTGCTCGCGTGGGAAAACCCCGCGGCCTACAAGGCCCTCGGTCAGGCCCGTGATCCAGTCTCGCCCCGTGGGCTGGATCGGCGTGAACGTGGGCCAGTCGATGACGAGGGCCTTGTAGGCCGCGGGGTTTTCCCACGCGAGCAGGCCGAAGCCGGCGACGAAGATGAACAGCAGGACGGGCAGGCGCCATCTTGCCAGCCCGATGATGAGCGCGGCGGCGATGAGTGCGACGGACCAGCTGTCGGGGCCGACGACGGGCAGTGCGCCGAGCCAGGCGATGCCCATCAGCGCGAGCTTGATGCCGACGCCGGCCTGGATGCCGCGGATGACGGGCTTGGGGATGCGTCGTGCGGCGGTGTCGATGCCGCCGACACAGGCGAGCAGCAGGACCGCGGCGCCGGTGATGATGCCGGCCGACGCGATAGCGCCGGTGGTCATGCCCGCTTCGGGACCGAGCGTCCATCCCATGATGCTCGGTGAGAGTTGGCCGGCGATGGCGACGGCGGCGATCGCCTTCATCGGCTGGACGGGCAGGGGTTGCTTGAAGACCAGTCCGGTGACGACGTTCATGAGGCCGGCGAAGATGAAGACCATGGCGATGTCCAAGCCGCAGACCAGCGACATGGCGACGGCGATAGGCAGGAACGTGCCGAGGTCGCCGAGCGAACCGGAAAGCTCGTGGAGGTTGAATCGGGGCGCGTCCGAATGCGTGGACCGATGCGTCGATCGATCGGTTGCTGAGCACATCGGGTTGGCCGGGTGCGAACTCATGGGCGGTGCGGGCGCGTGGGGGCTTGGAAGTGGCCGCTGCGGCCGCCGGTTTTCTCGATGAGGCGGAGGTTGTCGATGACCATGGTCTTGTCGATGGCCTTGCCCATGTCGATGACGGTGAGCGCGGCGACGGCGGCGGCGGTGAGGGCTTCCATCTCGACGCCGGTCTTAGCGGTCGTGGCACAGGTAGCACGGATGGCGAGGTGGTCGTCGTGGATTTCGATCTGGACGTCGGCGTGTTCGAGCGGGAGGGCGTGACAGAGGGGGATCAGCTGGTCGGTGCGTTTGGCGGCCTGGATGCCGGCGAGGCGGGCGACCTCGATGAGATTGCCCTTGGCAAGGTCGTTGTTGCGTATGGCAGCGATCAGCTCGGCGGAAGCGTAGACGGTGGCGATGGCGATAGCGCGGCGCGCGGTGACGGGCTTGTCGCCGACGTCGACCATCTTCGCTTGTCCGGTTTCGTCGATGTGGCTGAGTCGATCGGTCATGGGGTTACGCTCCGATGTGCCAGGGGTAGTAGGGCCAGGGGCCGGGTCCGCATTGTCCGGGTGGAATCGTAACAAAGCCGTGTGAGGCGGCGGTGGAAACGATGTCGCCCGAACCGCGCGTGTGGATCAGTTCGGCCTGGCCGGCGGAGGTGAGTCGGACGTGCCGCGACCAGTGCAGGTGCAGGGTCTTGTCGTCGGGGTTGGTAAGTGTGACGTGCGTGGGCATTTCGGTTGTCGTAAATCCGGACCGGTGGCGCATCGCGACGGCGGCGATGCGGCGGGCGGTGATCATGACGGAGACGGGATTGCCGGGCAGGCCCACGACGAGTTGTCCGTTGGGGCCGACGGCTGCGAGCACGGGTTTTCCGGGTCGGATGGGCAGCTTGTGGAAGACGATGTTGCAGCCGAGTTCGCGGAGCGTGTCGGGGACGTGGTCGTGATCGCCCATGGAGACGGCGCCGGTTAGCAGCAGCGCATCGGATTGTTCCAGGGCGTGGTGGCAGGTGTCGCGAAGTGTTTGAGGATCATCGGTCGTGTGCGCGGTGGAAAGCCAATCGATCCAGGGCAGGTGAGCGAACATGGCGTGGAGGGTTGGGCCGTTGCTGTCGCGGAGTTGCCAGGGCTGAGGGTTGCTGCCGAGTGTGAGGACTTCGTTACCGGTGATGATGGCTGAGAGGCGGAGCTTGCGGTGAACGCGGAGTTGGTCGAGGCCGAACGCCGAGGCGGCGGCGCAGGCGGGCGGCGTGAGGGGTGAGCCGGGTTGAAGCAGCGGCAGGTCGGCCGGTGCGTTTTCACCTTTGCGCCTGATGTGTTGACCGGGTGTGACGTTCAGGTCCTCAGAGAGCTGGATAGATGCGGCGTGTTCTTCGATGCGTTCGCGCGGGATGACGGCGTCGGCGCCAGAGGGTACGGGTGCGCCGGTGACGATCTTGACCGCTGCGCCGTTCGGCATGTCGGGGGGCGCTTGACCGGGGAGCGATTCGGCGGGCACGGGCAGCGTAGATTGCGACAGGTCTTCGGTTCGTACGGCGTAGCCGTCCATGGCGCTGACGTCGCATGCGGGGCTTGGCCGATCGGTGGCGACAGTTTGTGCAAGGACTCGGCCGGCGGCGTGATCGGTGGGTATCGTTTCCGCTTCGACAGGTGTCAGGTGCTCGCGCAGCGCACCCAGGGCCTCGTCGACCGATTGGTAAGCGAAGGCGGGCGTGGAGGCGGCGTGTGTCACGGCTTGGTCTCCGCGTTCTGTGTGAGATAGACGGGCGTCTTCCAGATGGGTGCGTCCTGTTTGAGGCGATCGATGTAGTGATCCATCGCGGCCAGCGATTCTTTTCGGTGCTTACCCGCGATGACCAGTCGGAACGAGCATTGGCCGACGGGCACGCGACCGCGGCTGTGTGCGACGTCAATGGCGAGCACGCCGAACCGTGACCTGGTCTGCTCGGCGATCTGGCTGAGTGTGGCTTGTGCCATCGGTTCGTAGACTTCGTAATCGAGCGCTTCGATGGGCCGACCGTCTTCGGTCGGTCGTACGACGCCTTCGAAGCAGATCACGGCGCCAGCATCGGTATATTCATGCGTGGCGGGAGAGATCGGGCCTTCGTGGATCGTGATCGTAATCATGTGGGTTAACCGCCTGAGATCATGGCGATGAGGGCGACCTCGTCTTCGGATTGGATGACCTGCTGATTGGATGCGAATTGGTGATTGACCGCGAGGCGGGCGGCGGGCATGGCGTCTTGCAGTTCGGGCAACTGGGCTGCGAGGTGTTCGAGCAGCTGCGCACCGGTTGGAGCGTCGTGATCGAAATCAACTTCGACTTCTGTGCTACCGACGAGCGCAGCGGGAGGGCCAAACAGGCGTACGGAGATACGCATGGGGTTAATCCTTGGGTTCGTTTCGATCGCGTTCGAACTGCACCTGTGCCCAACTCCAGGCGGCGACGGTGCGCGGGAAGCCGCAGGTGTTCATGCCGAGGAGGATGGCCTGTTCGATTTCCTGCTCGGTGGCGCCGGCTTGCGTGGCGCGGCGAACGTGGCTGCGCAACGCCGACTCCAACCCCCCACCGACACAGATGCCGATCTTGATCAGCGATAGTGTCTTGGCGTCGAGCGGGCCGGCCTGTTCGACGGCGCGGGCAACGGTTTCGTGACAGTCGGTGAGTTGGGGGAAGCGTGCGGCGAAGCGTTTGTAGGTGCCGGGGAGTTTGTCGGGTGCGTCGGTTGTCATGTCAACCTCCGATGTGTGTCATCACCACGTGGCCCTCTTGCGGGTGATGGGGTTGTTTGTGGGATAGGCCGCGCGCGAGCAGGTCGTCGAGCAGGTCGGGATCGCGGCGGTCGCGGAACGCGGGCATGAGGCTGCCGGCGGGTTTGTCCATGAGGCAGGGGTAGAGCTGGGCGCGACTGGTGATGCGGATGCGGTTGCACGCGTCGCAGAAGTTGCAGCTCATGGGTGTGATGAAGCCGACGGTGGAATGGTTGCCGTGCGGATCGGTGACGGCGTAACGCGTGGCTGAATCCGAGCCCTGATCGATCGGCTCCCATCCCGTGAAGTGTTGTTCGAGGTTGCGTCGCATCTCGGCGGCGGTGACGTAGCGGTCGGCCCACTGCTCGGCGAGCGGGCCCATGGGCATGAGCTCGATGAATCGGATCTCCGTGCTTCTCTCGGCGGCGAATCGTGCGAGGTCGACCAGTTCGTCTTCGTTGTTGTGACGGACGACGACGGTGTTGATCTTGACGGGGCCGAGGCCGGCTTGCCGTGCGGCGTCGATGCCGCGAATCACACGCTCCATCGCGTCAACGCCGGTCAGGCGTGTAAACCGTTGAGGATCGAGCGAGTCGAGGCTGACGTTGACGCGACGCAGACCGGCGGCGGCGTAGTCGTGTGCGCGGTGGGCAAGGGTCAGGCCGTTGGTGGTCATCGCGAGGTCTTCGATGCCGGGGATCGAGGCGATGCGTCGGATGATCTCGAGCAGGTCGGCGCGTGCGGTGGGATCGCCGCCGGTGAGGCGGACCTTGCGCAGGCCGTGACGTTGGACAAGGTGCGAGACGAGCCAGTGGATCTCGTCGGGTTGTAGCGTATCGTGGTGCGGTGTGTTGGTCAGCCAGTCGGGCCGACAGTAGGTGCACCGCATCTGGCACGACTCGGTCAGCGAGAGGCGCAGGTATCGGATGGTTCGGCCGTCAGCATCGTTGAGCATGGTTAACAGCGGCGTTCGATTCACAGGTCGTGTCGGATACGGACCAGGCGCATCCCATTGGGTACCGGCATCAGTGTATCCCACCATTGGGCATCGTTGTGGATGTAGCGGATCTGCAGCCCGTATACTGTACCGTCACGCAGCAAATCACGTGCCTCATCGAGCGAGATCGGGGTGTCCGGCGTGTAATCACGCTGTCGGTATTTCGGCAGGACCTCGATCACCTGTGTGAGCTGACCGATATCGGCAAACAGCTGATTGAGGGTGTCGGCGTCGAGATCGGCCTGGTGCAGGTCGGGCAGTGGCATGCTGTTCATTTTACCGCCCCTTGTCCTGCGCATTGATCATGAGCACGGCGTTTTCCGGCGCGGGGCAGACGTCGTGGCAGACCCGGCACCCCGTGCAGTTGGCCGAGACGACGCGCGGCAGGCCGGATTCGATCACGAGGGCGTCTTCTTCGGGGCAGCGTTCGTAGCAGGTGGTGCACACGAGGTTGCGATAGGCCAGGCAGCGTCGGCCCTGGATCACCGCCACCGCGGACTCGGCTTCGGTGGTCGAACTCACGGCGGCGGCGCGGGCGCGATCCCACGCCTGGCGGAACCGCCCGGTTAATAATTCTCTCCGGGTTAGTTTGCCGTGTGGCGTCATGGATTCACGGTATCCCGATGCGACCAAGGGCCGGGGGTGGTTAACAGTTGCATCTGATCCAGCGTGGCCGACGAGGCGTGGCACTGGTTGCAGTTGACGCGCCACGGATGGGTGGTGCGCAGGCCCTGCTGCGCGAGTTCGCCGTGACAGCTCATGCAGTTCTCTCGCATCCACGTGGTGTGCGGCACGGTGGGCGGGGCGCCGGGCGAGGCACGCTCGCCGGGGCCGGGCGCGGCCAATCCCTCGAAGCGGTTGGCGCCAACGCGCAGGCCGGCGATGGGCGGCAGGTCCCTGTTGACCAGTTCCACGTGACATTGTGTGCAGTTTGCGTACATCTCGTGACTCATGCGCGGGGCGATGACGGTGCCGACGTGCATGCCGTCTTCGTGACAGGCCAGGCAGGACGCCACGCCCGTCTGATCGATCGCGTGGGGGATGACCGGCGGCGCCCCGCTGTAGGCGCGGCGCTCGGCGCGCTGATCCACCGCGGCCAGGCGCAGATCATCGCTGAGCGGGACGGGGGTGAAGAGCTTGTCGGGATCGGGTGCGGCGGCGGGCAGACGGCTGGACCAATCGGCGTTGGGGCCACGCTTCATGGACGCCATCTCGAGGTAGCTCGCCGCGACTGGCGCACCGTGGTTGGATTGCGACCCGGTGCCGAGCGCGGGCGTGGGCGGCTGATAGGGCGT
>JANQJT010000182.1 GCA_028281485.1 Phycisphaeraceae bacterium | reverse complement strand
CGAGGCAGGTGAGCGTGGGGGGTGTGGGGTTGGGTTTGCCGAAGGCCTGGGGCGGGAGTTTGGGCCAGGTGTTGTTGTTGAGCAGGGCGTGGATTCGTGCGCGTGCCTGGCGTGCGAAGTCTTTGGGTTCGATTTCGAGGGGGATGTGCATGCCTGAGCCGGACTGTCGGAAGCGGAGCTGTCCGTTGATGCGGAAGTTGCGGTAGGGGCGGAGGTTGTTGTAGGCGTAGCGTGCGTGGAGGGGTGTGGGGCCGACGTAGAGGGAGATCTTGGAGACCTCGCGCCAGCCGAACGGGCCGTATCGGGCTGATGAGTGCTCGGATCGTTTGAGCGATATGAAGAGGTCTGGGCTGGGTGCGGCGAGGAAGTCGTCGGCGACGATGACGTTGTGTGTGTAGGGGAGTGTGTCGAGTTCGTCGCGGAGGGCCTGGGCGAGGGGTTCGGTGGTGGGGTCGAGGGGGACGATGACGACGGTGTGTGCGCTGGTGTAGTGTCGGGCGTTTCCGTGGAAGATGTCGCCGGAGTATCCGGTGTAGCGGACGTTGGAGGTGGCGATGCCGATGCCTGCCCAGGCGGCGAAGAGGATGAGGATGACGGAGCAGACGATGCCGAAGACGACGAAGAGGGTGGAGCGTCTGTGGACGTGGAAGTCTTCGGGGTCGAAGGGGGTTGTGTCGTACTGGCTCAAGCGGGGCCTCCGGGCAGCGGGGTATACCCTATCAGACGCGGGCGCTGAGGGGGTGTTTCACCGGAAACGGTCGGAGGGGCGGGTTAGACGACGGGCAGTGAGATGTCGCCGGAGAGTTCCGCGGTGGGGCGGGCGACGAGGTCGTACTCGACGGCGCGGGTGATGGTGGCGTCGACGACTTCGCCGGGCGAGAAGGGGGCGCGGGACTGGAGGACGGTGATGGCGTCGATGTCGGGTGCCTGGAAGTAGGTGCGGGCGAGGTAGGTGTGATTGGGTGCGTTGTCGCCGACGGTGGGGGTTTCGGTCTCGGCGTCGATGAGCAGGTCGACGCGTGCGGCGTCGCGGGCGAGGGCCTGGTTGCGTTCGAAGACGATCTGTTGCTGGGTGAGCATGATGTCTTCGTAGCGCTGGGCGACGGTTTGGTCGTCGACGGCGCGGCCCTGTTCGTATTGTGTGCCGGCGGGCGTGCCGGGTTCGGGGGAGTAGGTGAAAGCGCCGAGGTTTTCGAAGCGTTGGGCCTGGATGAAGTCGAGCAGTTCCTGGTGTTCGGCGTCGGTTTCGGAGGGGTAGCCGGTGATGAATGTGGTGCGGATGGCGATGTTGGGGATGCGGTCGCGGAGCTTTTGGAGGAGTGTTTCGATGAGCTGTCGGGAGGTGTTGCGTCGCATGTCGTCGAGGATGCGGTCGCTGGCGTGTTGGAGGGGCATGTCGATGTACTTGAGGACGTTGGGGAGCGCGGCGAGTGTGTCGATCATCTCGTCGGTGAAGGCCGACGGGTAGGCGTACATGAGGCGGAGCCATGCGCCGCCGTGTTCGGCGGCAACGGTGTCGAGTTCGCGGAGCATGCCCGCGAGGCCGGGGGCGTAGTCGATGTCGTTGCCGAAGCTGGTGGTGTCCTGTCCGATGAGATTGAGTTCGAAGGCGCCGTCGGCGAGGAGTTCGCGTGCTTCGGCGAGGAGTGCGGGGATGGGCTTGGAGCGCATCTTTCCGCGGATGGAGGGGATGGTGCAGAAGGCGCAGTTCTGGTTGCAGCCTTCGGAGATGCGGAGGTAGGCGAAGTGTCGTGGGGTGAGTCGGAGTCGTGCGGCGTCGGACTCGAAGTAGCCGGGTGAATCGATGTGGTCGCGTTGTTTCTTGATGGCGGCGGAGGATGCGATGGAGGAGTAGACGGGCAGGTCGGCGGCGAGGTCTTCCTGCGAGGGGCGGTTGCCGCGGACGGCGGCGACGATGTGGTCGCGGTCGTAGACGCCGACGAGTGCGTCGATGTCGGGGCACCAGTCGAGCATCTTGGCGCGGTGTCGTTGGACGAGGCAGCCGGCGACGA
>JANQJT010000170.1 GCA_028281485.1 Phycisphaeraceae bacterium | reverse complement strand
GGCAAGCCCCTCGGGGGTGGGGGGCGTCAGGGCGGCGGAGAGGGTCTGTTCGAACTGCTTTTGCTTGTCGATCTCGGGACGCATGGCGGACAGGACGCGGTCGGCCAGGCCGTCGGGTGCGTCGGAGCGCAAGGCGTTGGCGAGCTCGGCTTCGAGTGCCTTCAGCTCGTCGTCGATCGGGATGTTGTCGTTTTCGTGTTCCATGATCGATCTCTTTATGCGGCTTCTTCCGCGAGACGTGTCTTGAGTTTTTTCAACGCGCGGTGTCCTCGAGCGAGGACGGTGCCGAGCGGCTGATCGAGCGTGTCGGCGATCTGCTGATAGCTGAGCTCGCCGACGTAGCGGAGGTTGAGGATCTGCTGGTCGGCTTCGGAGAGTTCGGCGATGGCGGCGGCGAGTTGGCTGTTCGATTCGGCGGTGAGCAGGGGGGCGTCGGGGGAAGCGGGGTCTTCGTCTTGGTAGCCGAGGGCTTCGGGGGGCGTGGCGGAGAAGTCGACGGGGTTGGCTTGTCGTTTGCGTCTTCGGATCTCGTCACGGAGGCGGTTGGTGGCGATGCGGAACAGCCAGGCCTCGAACCGTCCGGTCTCGTTGTAGTCGCCCAGCTTGGTGACCACCTTGACGAAGGTGTCCTGGGTGATCTCCTCGCTGAGCTCGCGGTCGCCGCACTGCCGGAAGACGACGCCGTAGACACGGCCGGCGTAGGTGTCGACGATGTGTCGCCACGCCTGTTCGTCGCCATCGGCGGCAGCGGCCAAGGTTGCGTCCAGCGAGGGTTCCATCTGAGTACCTGTTCAACGGTCCGGAGCGTGGATTATTGCGAACAATCGGCGAAATGGGGCCGGCGAGATGACGCCATTGTAGCGTCAACACGGGGGATTAATGACTTGAAATTGGGGGTGAGGCGAGGGTGGAGCGGGGATTGGGCGGGATTGTGGGGTAAAAAATGTTGCCGCGGAGGGGCTGAATGGTTTATACTTCTCGCCCTTATGAGTCGTAACGACTACGCCAACGCCCTGTCTCTAGCGAAGGCCGCTCAGCCGGTCGTCGCTGTTGTTGCGCTTCTGGTTGTTATTTGAGCGGCCGACCCGCGATCCCAAGGACAACTTGTAGACTCATCCGGTTCCAGTGACCGATTCGATACACGAACCCCGGCCCGCGATACGAAGACGGGCAAGCGATATACGAGAGGCGAACAAGACATGCCAGCGCCAGATTTGAACACACGGATTGACATCGACACCAGCACCGCCACCGACCGTTTCGTCGGGATGACCGGTGCGCAGATCTTCCACGAGATGATGCGGGATCACGGCGTGGACGTGATCTTCGGTTACCCCGGCGGGGCGATCCTGCCGGTCTACGACGCGATCTACGAGAGCGAGCACTTCAAGTTCGTGCTGACGCGACACGAGCAGGGCGCCGGTCATATGGCCGAGGGCTACGCGCGTGTGACGGGTCGTCCGGGCGTGGTGCTGGTGACCAGCGGTCCGGGCGCGACGAACACCGTGACGCCGATGCAGGACGCGCTGATGGACGGCACGCCGATGGTGGTGTTCGCCGGCCAGGTGGCGACGGGCGCGATCGGCACCGACGCGTTCCAGGAAGCGGACATGACGGGCATCAGCCGGCCGTGCACGAAGTGGAACACGCTGGTCAAGCGTGTGGAGGACATCCCGCGTGCGATCAACACGGCGTTCCACGTGGCGACGACGGGCCGACCGGGCCCGGTGTTTGTGGACCTGCCCAAGGACGTGACCGCCAGCGTGTTGCGTAAGCCGGTGACGGTCGATCCGATCCTGCCGGGCTACCACATCCGCGAGTACGGCACGAGCAAGGAGATCGACCGGGCGGCGGAGATGATCAACGGCGCGACCAAGCCTTTGCTGTATGTGGGTCAGGGCGCGCTGCTGTCGAACGCGACGGCGGTGTTGTCGGAGATCGCGCACAAGGCGCAGATCCCCGTGACCACGACGCTGATGGGCCTGGGCGCGTTCGACGAGGAAGACGACCTGTCGGTGCACATGCTGGGCATGCACGGCGCGGCGTACGCCAACTGGGCGATGCGTGACGCGGACGTGGTGATCGCGGTGGGCGCACGTTTTGACGACCGCGTGACCGGCGACCTTTCGAAGTTCGCCCCCGGCGCACGGGCGGCCGAGCGCGAGGGGCGCGGCGGGATCATCCACTTCGACATCGCGCCGGAGAACATCAACAAGGCCGTGCCGGTCACGATCGGCGTGGAGGGCGACGCGAAGCAGAACCTCGATCTGTTGCTGCCGCTGCTGGAAGCGACCGACCGCTCCGAGTGGGTGGCGCAGGTCAACCAATGGAAGACCGATCACCCGTTTGCCTACGAGGCCGACGAGCGCGAGGCGCACATCAAGCCGCAGCAGGTGATCGAGGAGATGTACAAGCAGACCGGCGGCGAGGCGATCGTGGCGACCGGCGTGGGCCAGCACCAGATGTGGGCGGCGCAGTTCTTCCGGTTCTCGCGTCCGGGTCAGTGGCTCAGCAGCGGCGGGTTGGGGACGATGGGTTACGGTGTGCCGGCGTCGATCGGCGCGCAGATCGGCGAGATGGTCGACGCGGCGCGCGACGGCCGCAAGCCCCTGCCCGTGATCAACATCGACGGCGACGGCTCGTTCTGCATGACGGCGATGGAGATGGTCACCGCGGCGCAGTACAACGTCCCGGCCAAGACGATCATCCTCAACAACGACTTCCAGGGCATGGTCAAGCAGTGGCAGGACCTGTTCTACGACGAGCGCTACAGCCACACGGAGATGCACAACCCGAACTTCGTGGCGCTGACCAACGCGATGAACTGCAAGGGTTTCCAGGTGACCAAGGCGGCCGACCTGCCGGCGGTGATGGCGGCGTTCCTGGCGCACGAGGGGCCGGCGGTGCTGGAGGCGCTGGTGGAGAAGCACGAGCACGTGTACCCGATGGTGCCGGCCGGCAAGAGCGTCGACGAGATGGTGCTCGGCCCGTCGAAGCGCTGATCGCGGCGTCACAATAGGCAAAACAATCGATCGGGCCAGTCGCGACCAACACGCGGCTGGCCCTTTTTGTGTGCTGTTTTTCGGGAGAGGCTAACCGGGCTTGTGTGCGTGGAACCCTATAGCTGGCGGTTTTTTTGCGGGTCTTGGCTGATTCTTCTGGCCCCGGGGTGAAGGTGAGCCCATCATTGGGTATGCGTAAGCGCTTTTTGTTGATCCTCGGGATGGTGTGTTGGTGCGCGGCGGTGGCGTCGGGGCAGTCGCCGAATGTTATTTTCATCATCACCGATGACGTGGGCACGGGGGATTTCAGCGCGTACGACAATCTCGACGGGTTGGGTGTGAGCTCGAAGATCTCCACGCCGAACGTTGACTGGCTCGCGGCGGAGGGGATGCGGTTTACCCATGCGCACTCGGTGGCGTCTTTGTGTGCGCCGACGCGTGCCGGCACGATGACCGGCTCGAACCTGTGGCACGCCAACACGCGCTGGGGCATGGGCGGGACGGTGTTCCGGAGCGGGCAGATCGGCGCGGGCGACCTGATGCAGAACGCCGGTTACCGCACGGCGTTCCTCGGCAAGATGCACCTCGGCGGTACGTTCTACGACAAGAACAGCCCCGGGCAGACGACGGGGCACAACTGGTCGAATGTGAACGCCATCGATTTCGACACGCCGATCAGGGACGGCTTGCAGGAGCACGGGTTTGATTACTCGCTTGGGCTGAACGCGGGCATCCAGGGCGGGCCTTACTTCTTCTTTGAGAACGGCAGGCCCGTGCAGATGGACACGTCTGGCAACAGCACGGCGATCACGAACGCGACGTATGCGACGCAGGTGCGGCAGTGGTCGGGCGGCACATACAACGGGGGCGAGACGGTAATCCAGTCCGGCGGGTGGGGCTCGACGGACTTCAACACGATGCACGTGCCGCAGCAGATGGCGCAGAACGCGGTGGATTTCATGGCGGACAACGTGTCGAATCATTCGGCCGACCCGTTCTTCATGTACTACGCGACGGTGGGGGTGCACACGCCGCACGTGCCGGACATGCAGCTGGAGGTGGACCTGAACGGCGACGGGGACGCGCTCGACGCCGGCGAGATCACGGCCATCGACGGTTACGACGGGTCGGGGCCGGCCCCGGATGATCTGGGTACGGATCGGATGGGCATGGTGAGCACGATCGACGCGGAGTTGGGCGTGCTGCGCGCGTACCTGGAGGCGACGGACGACCCGCGGAACCCGGGCCACAAGCTCATCGATAACACGATGATCATCTTCACCAGCGACAACGGCGGTCACGGCTGGGGCGTGAGCGAGTCGGAGCCGGACGACTGGACGATCTACGAACACGACGGGTCGAGCGGGCTGCGCGACCGCAAGGGCTCGATCTACGAGGGCGGCCATCGGGTGCCGTTTATCGTGAAGTGGGAGGGGCACGTCGAGGAGGGCGCGGTGCGGGATCAGCTGATCGGCACGCACGACGTGATGGCGACGCTGGCGGGGCTGACCGATCAGTCGCTGACCGACCAGGCGAAGGACAGCTTCAACATGATGCCGGTCTTGGTCGGTGCGCAGGACGACAGCGACCCGGTGCGCGACCACATGATCATCGAACACATCTCCGGCCAGGGCAATCCGAGGGGCAACGCGTACTACGAGGGCCGGTGGAAGCTGATGGTCAATCGGACCAACACGACGAGCCCGGCGATCCTCGGTTTCTACGATCTTTCGACGGACCCGGCCGAGGCCACCGACCTGTCGACCAGCACGGACCCGGCGGTCGTCGAGCGGCGCAACGCGATGTACGCCAACTACCTGGAGCGTCGCAACGCGGCGCGGAGCGCACCGGTTTTTATCTCGAGCGGTGATGCGGCCGACACCGCCGTGCTCGCCGCGTACACCCATGTGATCACCGAGGGACACGTGTCCGGCGACGGCTTGATCCACGGCGACCTGCAGGCCAACAGCGGTTCCGTGATCGAGGTGACCGCTACCGGCGGTGCGACGACGCAGTATGTGACGATCAATCCGACGCAGGACGTGTACATCAAGGCCGGCGACCCGGATACAAACTTCAACGCGCAGCGGTTGGCGCTCGGCACGACGAACATGGGCGTGGGGCGCGTGCTGCTGGATTTTGATCTGACAGACGCGGTCATTCCGGCGGGGGGAACGATCGAGGGGGTGGAGCTGATCCTGACGGTGGGCTTCAGCCAGGGCAGCGGGCCGCAGGATCACACGGTTGGTTTGCATCGGCTGGACGCGGCGTTTGTGGACAGCGAGGCAACGTGGAACCTCGCGTCGGCGGGCGCGGCGTGGTCAACGGCGGGCGGGGACTTCTCGGCGCTGCTGGATTCGATCGCGGGTATCGATCTGTCGTCGCTGGGCAGCGGCGATACGCTGATCTTCTCGGGTGCGACGTTCGAGGCGGACGTGCTGGCGAACCTCTCGCAGACCAGCTACCGGTTGCTGATGAAGACCGACGACGTCAACGAGGCGAGCGGTGTGTTGGGCTCGGCTTGGTCGAACTCGATGAACCTGGGATCGCCGGTGCCGCAGCTGGTCTTCGAGGTGAACACGCCGGCCGATCGGCAGATGGATGTTGCGGGTGATTTCTACGGGCGCGACGGATCGGTGCTGGATGTGGAACTCGGCGGTCTTGATCACGACGTGCTCGCGGTGACGGGGGATGCGGTGTTGCTGGGCGGCGGGTTGGACGTTGGGCTGGATGTTGGCGTGACACCGGCGCTGGGCGAGAGCTTTGATGTGCTAACCAGTGATGCTTTGACCGGCACGTTTGACCACGCACAGGTGAATATTGCGCCGCTGGCAGATGTGGGCGGCAAGGAAGTGGCGCTGGCGGTGCTGTACGTCGACAACGGCACGGACGGCAACGCGGACCTGGACAACGTGCGCGTGATGACGACCTACCGCGGCGATGCGAACGGCGACGGGAACGTGAACCCGACGGACCTCGCGGCTTTGACGCTGAACTGGCTGGGCACGGACGCGATGTGGCAGGGCGGGGACTTCAACTACGACGGCGTGGTGAACCCGACGGACCTGGCGGCGTTGACGCTGAATTGGCTGGAGTCGATCCCGACTGCCCCTGCGACGGTGCCCGAGCCGACGAGTTTGGCGCTATTGGCGCTGGGCGGCGTGGCGCTGGTGTGCCGGCGGTGCGCGTGAGCTATCTAGAAGACAGGCCTGATTCGCATTGATGCGAAAAATGAAAAAAGTGTTTACAAAGTCACGATCGCGTGTCGTCTGATTGGTGGACCCTGTTCGTTATACTGTCTGAGGGTACGTCAAACCGAATCGCGCGGTACGTCACGTGCCGCGATGGAACGTGGAGGGAACTGTGGTGCGTGTTTTAGTGTCTGGGGTTGTTGCGCTGGTGCTGACGGTGTGTGGGTTGTGTTCAAATGCCGTGGCCAGCGATCTGCCCAACGTGATCTACATCATGCTCGACGACCTGGGACCGGGCGAATACGACGTGTACAACAATCTGCAGGGGCTGGGTCAGGACTCGAAGATCGCCACGCCGAACATCAACGCGATGGCGGCTAATGGCATGCGTTTTACCAATGCGCACGCGGCGACGTCGTTGTGCGCCCCAACGCGCGCGGCGGTGATGGCGGGGACGCCGACGTGGCAGACGCGGGTGCGCTGGGGCACGGGATCGGCGTCGCTGCAAGACGGCCAACAGGGGGTCGGCGACCTGATGCAGGCGGCGGGCTACAACACGGCGATCATGGGCAAGGGGCACATCGGGGGCAGCGTCCCGAGCAATCTGGACAATCCGTTGGGTGATGGCATGAAGCAGCACGGCTACGACTACACGCTGCAGCTGCTGCGTGGCATCCAGGCCGGGCCCTACGTTTTTTGGGAGAACGATCTGGCAACGACCGTCGACGCGGACGGCAACTCGACGCGCATCACCAGCGCCAACGAGGCGACGATGACGACGTACTGGCCGAACGGCTACGACGACGGCGTGACGGAGATCTATTCGGGGAGTTGGGGTGCTGTGGACTTCAAGACGCGCGACGTGCCGCAGGCGATGCTGAACAAGGCTGTGGGCTTCATGAACGACAACATCGCCAACACGCCGAGCGAGCCGTTCTTCCTGCACTACAACTCGGTGGCGGGCCACTGGCCCTACGTCGCCCCCGAAGCTGTGCGAGTCGATATCAACGGCGACGGTGACACGGCCGACGCGGGCGAGTTCTACAACGTCGACGGCTACGACGGCACGGGCCCGGCGCCGGACGATCGGGGCACGGAATCGATGCAGATGGTGAGCGTGTCCGACGCGGAAGTCGGCGTGCTGATCTCGTATCTCGAGCAGACGGACGACCCGCGTCATCCCGGCAGCAAGCTGATCGACAACACGATGATCATTTATACGTCGGACAACGGCGGGATTGGGCCGAACTACACGAACCAGTTCGGCCCGCTGGATCGCGAAGAGTGGGACGTGTACGGGCACGACTCGACGGCGGGGCTGCGCGACAGCAAGGCGTCGAGCAGGGAGGGCGGGCACCGTGTGCCGTTCATCGTGCAGTGGAACGGTGTGGTCGAGGCGGGGTCGGTGCGCGACCAACGGATATCCAACATCGACCTGATGGGCACGCTGGCGGGCCTGACGGGTCAGTCGCTGACTCTGCAGGGCAATGGCAGCTTCAACATGCTGCCGGCGTTCACCGGTAAGCGGGATGACAGCGATCCGATCCGCGACAACCTGGTGGTGGAAGACGTCGGCGGTGCCAGTGATGGAGGGGTCCGGCGCAAGCTCTACTACGAAGGCGACTGGAAGCTATCGATCACGAACGACAGCTCGTCGGTTGTCGAGGTCTACGACCTGGCGAACGATCCCGGCGAAACGGACAACCTGATCAACAGCTCGAGTGATTCGATCCAGCGGCGGATCGATGAGATGTACGCGCGCTACCTTCTGGAGCGGAACGCCTTTCGCATGGCGCCGGTGTTCATCGGGCGTGATGCGTCGGAGTTTGTTTTCAACGTGAACGGATTGGGCGACTTTGTCGTCGAGGGCGTGTTGGAGGGCAGCGACGCGTTGGACGGCGGTCTGGAAGTCAACGGCAACGGGGTCCTGCGCATCGAGAACCTGTTTGGCGGTGGTGGGTTGGGTTCGCCGCCGCCCGTAGACGGCAATCGTTTGAAGGTGGCGGGGGATTTCTCATCGCGCGGCGATTCGGTTGTCGAGATCGATCTGCAGGGCAAGGGAGAGGGGGGGACGCACTACGAACAGTTGGCGGTGACGGGGACGGCGGTGCTTCGTGGAGGCGGGCTGTCTGTATCGATAGACGGGGTGTTCGATATGGATTTGGGGTATGCGTTTTACGTGCTGTACAGCAATCGCCTGGAGGGTCGTTTTGACAACGCGAAGGTCTCGCTGCCCGGTGTGGTCGGTATCGAGGACGATGGCGTTGCGCTGGCATTGATGTACACCGATCGCGTTGAGGATCTGGACTCCGATGACGATCTGGTGAGTGTGTTGGCAACCTATCGAGGCGACTTCAACGGCGACGGCACGGTGAACGAGACGGATTTAGCGCGGCTTACGTCGAATTGGCTGACGACGGATTCGGTCTGGCAGGATGGCGACAGCAGTTACGATGGCCAGGTGAATCCGACGGATTTGGCGCAACTGACACTGAATTGGCGGCGTGCCTATGAGTTGCCGGCTGACCGAGGTGATTGGGGGACAGATCTGGGTAGCGACGGTGGCGGTGGCGGCGGCGGTGGTAGCGGCGGCGGCGGTATACCTGAGCCGACGAGTCTGGCGCTGCTGGGCCTGGGCGCGGTGGCGCTGGTGCGTCGGCGTGTATAAACCGCGTTTTTGCGATCTGAGCGGGGTTTTCAGGTCTGCTGGGCACAGACGGTGGGTTTGTCTTTTTTTCTAGATTCTCAGCTAACAGAAAAACTTTTTGGCCGGGCATGTCGAATCGCGCAAGAATTCTCGACTTTTGCGCGAAACATGGGTTATTCTTCTATAAATAGCCGTGCGGGCGAGACGCATAGAGCCCGGTTTCACGTGCTTATACACCCATAGAATGGATTGCTGGAGGATCTTATGACGCCGAGTCGTCCTATCGGTCGCTTTGTTTGGGCATGTGGTTTTGTGGCATCGACGGTGTTCATGTCGCAACAGGCGCTGGCCCAGTCGAAACCCAACATCATCTTTTTCATGGCGGACGACCTGGGCTATGGGGAGACGGGTTACACGGGCCAGTTGGCGCGTGCGGCCTCGAACCCGTCGCTGCCGGTGATCGAGACGCCTCACATCGACGCGCTGGCGTCGGGCGGCATGGTGTTCAACAACGCGTACGCGACGCCGATCTGCGGGTCGACGCGCGGGTCGCTGACCACCGGCTTCCACAACGGCCACTCGGTGATCGACTCCAACGGCCTGAACAACAACGGCGGCAACCAGTTCCGCGACATCGACGCGGGCATGGCCGAGTCGCTGAAGACCGTGGGATACACCAGCGGCGCGTACGGCAAGTGGGGCGCGGGCATGGACGGTCGTGAGCTGTCGCCGATCGCGACCAACGACAGCGCGCTGATCAACCACGCCAATCCCGAGGTGACGCACGTCGGTGCGACGCCGATCGACAAGGGTTTCGATGAGTTCTACGGCTACCTGAACCACATCCACGCGCACAACTACTACATCGAGTATCTCTGGCAGCACGACACCGACGGCAGTGAGGCTGACCCGCGCAACATGGAGGTCGACTGGTCGCCGACGCCGGCGGACTACTCGGCCGACCTGATCGCCGACAAGTCGTTGCAGTTCATCTCGGACAACGCCGGGGGCAGCGACCCGTTTTACGTGTACGCGGGCACGACCCTGCCGCACGGCGATTTCAATCCGCCGCAGGACGCGATCTGGCAGGCGTACATCAACGCCGGCTACACCACCGCGCAGGCCAACTACGCCGCGATGATCGCCCGGCTCGACAACCACGTCGGCGACATCGTCGATCACCTGAAAGACCCCAACCAGGACGGCAACCAGAGCGACTCGGTCTACGACAACACGCTGATCATCTTCATGTCGGACAACGGCGGCACGGGGACACAGATGGATATGTTCGACGCGCGGGCGGGCCTGCGCGGCAACAAGGGTGACGTGCACGAGGGCGGCATCAAGTCGCCGTTCGTGGCGCACTGGAACGGCACGATCGCCCCGGGCACCACGAGCGACGAGATCGTGGGTCTGGTGGACATGTTCGCCACGTTCGCGGAGCTGGGCGGCGCGGACGTGTCGGTCGGTCTGGACAGCGCGT
>JANQJT010000149.1 GCA_028281485.1 Phycisphaeraceae bacterium | reverse complement strand
CCCCAACCGCCCGGGGCAGAAACTCGACGAAAACAACGCCATGCTCATCGGCATCGGCCAGGGCCCCATCACCGCGACGCCGTTGCAGGTCGCCGCCGCACACGCCGCGCTCGCACGCGACGGCGTTTACCTCTCCCCCATCCTCGCCGAGTACCAACGCCCCCAGCAGGTCTCACGCAACCTCAATATCCCACCCCATATCCTCGATAACACCCTGCAGGGCATGTACGACTCGGCCAACGCCGACTACGGCACCGGCATCGAGCTGTCCATCAACGGCCGACGCGAAAAGATCTTCAACATCGAAAACGTCACCCTCCGCGCCAAGACCGGCACCGCACAGGCCCCGCGCAAGTGGGACGACGTCAACGGCAACCGCCGCATCGACGAGGGCGAAACCATCCTCCGCAGCGGATCACACTCCTGGTACGTCTGCCACGTCGGCCTGCCCGGCGAGCAGCACGCCCGCTACATCGTCTGCGTCGTCGTCGAGTACGGCGGCTCCGGCGGTCGCGTCTCAGGCCCCGTCGCCAACCAGGTCCTCCACCTGCTCAGAGCCGAGGGGTACCTCTGATGTGGCGCAACTGGATCGCTCCCATCCTCTACCCCAACGTCGGCTGGATCGCCATGTTCGCCGCGATCGGACTCACCGCCGTCGGCATCGCCGCGATCGATTACACCTCACCCGGCTACGCCTCTCAACAGCTCAAGTTCGTCCCGCTGGCGCTGATCGTCATGGCCGCCTGCGCCGCGCCCTCGCACCGCCGACTCATCGAGCTCAGCTACCCCGCCATGATCCTCATCCTCATCTGTCTCGTCATCCTCCTCATCCCCGGCATGCCGCGCTCCTTTGTCCCGCTGCGCAACGGTGCGCGTCGATGGTTCGACCTGCAGGTCATCACCGTCCAGCCCAGCGAGCTGGCCAAGATCGCCTACGTGCTCACCCTCGCCGTCTACCTCCGCTTCCGTGACAACTACCGCAGCTTCCTCGGCCTGCTCCTGCCGCTCATGGGAACCTTCATCCCCATGGGCCTCATCCTCAAGGAGCCCGACCTCGGCACCGCGCTCATCTTCATGCCCGTCTTCTTCGCCATGATGATCGCCGCCGGCGCCAAGCTCCGACACGTCTTCGCCATCATCACCATCGGCCTCGTCCTCATGCCTGCCATGTACCCCCTGCTCCAACCGCACCAGAAGGCACGCATCGTCGCCATGGTCAGCGAGGTCCGCGGCGAGACCCGACACCGCGCCGGCATCGGCTACCAGGGCTACAAGGCCCAAACCCTCGTCGGCGCAGGCCAAGTCACCGGCCACTCAGAAGCGCACGCCCACAACCTCGTCAAGTACAACCGCCTACCCGAACGACACAACGACATGATCTTCGCCGTCATCTGCACGCGCTGGGGCGCGCTCGGCGGACTGCTCACGCTCGGCCTCTACGTCGCCCTCATCGCCGGCGGCCTGCTCTCCGCCGCGCTCAACAAGGAGCCGTTCGCAAGACTCATCGCCGTCGGCATCACCACCGTCATCTTTACACAGATGTTCGTCAACATCGGCATGACCATCGGCGTCCTGCCCATCACGGGCCTCACCCTCCCCTTCGTCAGCTACGGCAGGGCGTCTCTGCTCACCAGCTTCATGATGATCGGACTGCTGCTCTCCGTCTCCGCACGCCGCCGCATGATCTTCAGCCACCGCTACTTCGAATACGACCGCCCCCAGCACGACCCCGTCCAACGCAACCCCGTCGGCGCCAACCGCTGACATAGGCGCGGGGTGCCACGGATCGGACGCGAAGCGGCAGATCAGTGTGGGTAGATCCGACGAGCCGCGACCGTGAGGGAGTGGTTGGCTCTCACACCTCCGTTTGACCGACACGAACAATCGTTACAATAGAGCTTTCTACCCCCACGGGCCTGTGGCGGAATTGGCATACGCAGGAGACTTAAAATCTCCGGGTCGAAAGACCATGTGGGTTCGAATCCCACCGGGCCCATTCACGGCAGTTATTGCTCTAGTCATTTCCTAAGCGTATAGATGTAATTCGTATTTATGTCATGAGAGGCATCTTTGGAATTGAAGTTACTTCAAACGAAGGATGGATCGCGATGTCGGATCGCACTGCAGCACTAAATAATGTCAGCATTGAGGATGTTGTTTGGCCAAATGCTTGTATTCGATGCGGTAATCCCGTAGAAGATCCGTATTGCGCAATACGCGTTGATCTCCGTCAGAGTTGGGCGTCGATTCTTCGCTCCGATAAAGATCATATTTACCTGCCAGCGTGCTCAAGATGTCGCCGAAAAAACATATTGGGGCATACGCTTGAACGTTTAGGCTGCACTCTGGGGGTTATTGCATTAATAGGCTCGCTCTTGCTCGATGATGCCTTTGACATTCGTGGGCCGCAATTTGCTGGATTAGGCGCATTGATGTTTGCAGGCTATCTCCTCATTACGATTGGCGGGTACTTCCGAGTATCAGTTGTGATCAAACAGCGATCCGCGGGCACATGGCTGTTTAAGTTTAGAAGTCTCGAAATGTGCCGGCGATTTATCGATTGCAATGAAACCGGGAATGGTGTGCATGCGATGTTTACCGATCCCGAAGAGAACCGTCCCGTTAACTTAGCCCGTGACCTCTATGTGGAAGCAGGGCTATTGGAACACCGTGGGCAGTGGGAAGAGGCAATGGCGCTATATCTGAAAATATCACAGTTGGATGGGCACGAACTCAAGTCAGCAGCCCTAGAATCAATATCAGAATTGGAAGATAAGATGGCTTGCGCGCAAGAGGAACACTCGTAATAAGCTGGTGATTTTTGGGTTTGGTAGCAAGTAGGGTGGGTCGAACGCAGGGAGACCCACCGTAAACCGCAGTTTCCCCAGAGCATCTGGATCATACAACAGGTTCTCAACCTCACCGCCCGCCGGCGCGGATCACACGTTGGTGGGCCGAGACATTGTCGTAGAACTCGCTATCGCCCCCGTAAGCCGGGTAGATGTCCTGCAGGTCGCCGAGCGTCCGCAGCGCCTCGTCGCGCTGGCCCGCCTGGCTCTGTGAATACGCCAGCTCGTACCGCGTCACCACCGCCTCGATCAACGCCTTTTCGCAGTCTACAAACTTCTGCTGCACCAACCCGTCCTCGAAATAGTCGCGCTTGGCATACATCAGCGCCTCCTTGAAGTGCGTGTGAGCGGTGTACAAAGCACGCGTATCGTAGTCGCGTTGCTCGTAAGCCGACTCCGCCAACTTCAAAGATTTCTCGTACGCCTCGATCAACACCTCCGAGCCCGACTGCAACCGGCCGATCTCCGTGGCGATCTCTCCCCGGCTCCACCACCGCACGCTCGGCGTGTTCGGCCCCTTGTCCCCTTCACCCTCGCACTGCTTCAGCGCCGCCAAACCGCCAAAGACCCCCAAAAACCACACCGACAACACGATCCACAACAGCATCTTTTTCTTCTTCACACCCTCCCCGTCATCTGCCGCCGCCTCGACCGGCGCCTGCACGCCGTCGGCCGTCTCGATCGTCGGCTCATCGATCACCACCGAAAACAGCTTCTCCTTACCCACACCCACCACGTCCCCACTCATCAGCGCGTGCGGCCCGTCCCCGATCTTCTTCCCGTTCCCCGTCGTGCCGTTCGACGAACGATTCACCACGCACCAGCGATCGCCCTCCACCACCAGCTCGCCGTGCTCACGCGACGCCAGCGGCGTATCGATCACCACGCTCTGCGTCGGGGCCCGGCCGAACGTGATCGGCGCATCGACGAACACGCCGCTGCGTCCCGTGGTCGGACCGCTCAAAACCTGGATGTGTATCGCGTTCATGCCGTCAGTCTAATCCATCTATCAAAGGAACTCGACGCCCGCTCACCCCAGCACGCTGCCCCCGCGGAACAGCGCCAGGATGATCGGGCTGAAGATCACCAGGATCACCGCCACCATGATCACCATCGACGGCAGCAGGATGCGCAGCGACGCCTTCGCCGCCGCCTCCTCGGCCGCCACCGATCGCAGGTTCCGCAGCATCGCCGCCTGGTTCTTCAGGATCGTCGAAAGGGGGGTACCCAGCGCCTCGGACTGGTTGATCGCGCCCACCACGCTCCGCAGCGACTCCAGCGGGATGCGCTCCGCCATGTTCCGCAAAGCCGCCGACCGCGTCGTGCCGAACCCGATCTCACGCTGCACCAGCATCAACTCCTGGTTGAACTCGTCCTCGGGCTCGTCGTGAATCACCGTATCGATCGCCTCGGTGAACGTCGCACCCGCCTGCATCATCAGCGCGATCAGGTCCAGCGTGTACGGCAGCTTCCGCGCGATCTTGCGCGTGCGATTCCCCGCCGACGCGCTCAGCGACAGCACCGGCGCCCACACACCGACCGCCAGCATGAACCCCGCCACCGCGAACGCCCACACCCCAAACCCCGGCGCAAACAGCAGCGACGCCGCGACCATGCTCGCCACACCGCTCAACAGACACAACGCCAGATACTCCTCCACGCTGTACCCGTTGGGGTTGCCCGACGCCTCCAGGTCCTGCCGCACCCGGTCACGGAACAGCGGGAACCGCTGCGCCGCAACCAACCCCACCACCAACGCGTGCTTTACGATCGGCGTCTCGAACAGCGTGTCGCGATCTTCGATACCCAGCGCCAGCGCGATCCTGCGATTCACCTGCGGCTCGGGCGCCAGGCGGATACCGAACAACACGTGCCCCACCATCACGAACGCCGCGACGATCAACAGACACGTGCCCACGTGCAGAATGATTTCAATCGTTCCCATCAAGCCGTCCTACATATCGATCGACATGATCCTGCGGATCCACCACGCACCGGCGCCCACCAGCAGCAGCGCCACAAACAAGACGAATCGGCCCGCCGGGTCGGCCAACACCGCCTCGGCCTCCACCGGCGCGATCACGTAACCGATGCCCATGATCGCGATCCCCGCCATACCCATCATCCACGCCTGGCTGCGCCCCTGCGCCGTCAGCGTCGTCAGCTTCCCGTCCAGCCGCTGAATCTCGCGCACCGAATCGCTGATCCGATCCAGCGATTCCGCCACGTCACCGCCGCGCTGCAGGTGCACCTGGATCGCGGAGAACAACAAACGATAGTGCGGCGAACGGATCCGGTTCGACGCGTTCAGCATCGCCTGCCCGATATCCACACCCAGCTCGTACTCACGCAGCATGTGTTCGATTTCCTGCCGGATCGGCGGACGCGCGTTCTGCGCCAGCAGCTGCATCGACTGCACCAGCGTCAGCCCCGCCCGCACACCGCTCGACAAAGACGTGATCCCGTCGACCAGCTGCGTCTCCAGCTTCTTGCGCCGTTTCTGCTCCATGTGATTCAACACCAGGTTCGGCATGAACATCGCCGCGACCGCGAACACCACAAACCAGAACCCGCTCTCGCCCATCAGGTACCCGATCATGCCGCACGCCAGCACGCCGATCACCGTCAGCAGCATCACCTGGTTGATGTCCACCCCCATCAGCAGCTGACGGTTCAACACCCGCTCCGCCTTCTCCGCGTATCGGCGTTGGAAATACCCCACGGCCGGCCCCACGCGCATCACCATCAACGCCACACACACGAAGATGAAAAGCGTTGACACCGCAAACACAACCAGGTCCGTTGTCGTCATCAGCCCTTACCTTAAAGGAACATCTCCACCTTCAGCTGCTTGCGTTCGATCATCGACTCGGCAAACGTCGGCAGGTAGCCGGTGTGCCGCAGGCGCGGCTGATCCGGGTCACGCAACACGAAGATGTCCTCCAGCCGAATCTGGTGCGTCTCCTGGTCCAGCTCCAACACCTCGGAGATGTGCGTCACGCGCCGCTTGCCGTTGGACAAGCGCGACAGCTGCACCACCACGTCGATCGCGCTGACGATCTGCTCGCGGATCGCCCGCACCGGCATGTCCACCGCCATCAGCACCAGCGTCTCCAGGCGCGACGCCGCGTCCGTCGGCGTGTTCGCGTGCAGCGTCGACAGCGACCCGTCGTGACCCGTGTTCATCGCCTGCAACATGTCCAGCGCCTCACCCCCGCGCACCTCGCCGATGATGATCCGGTCCGGCCGCATCCGCAGCGCGTTGCGCACCAAATCTCGGATCGTGTACGCCCCGCGCCCCTCCACGTTCGCCGGCCGCGCCTCCAGGCTCACCACGTGCGGCTGGGGCAGCTGCAATTCCGCAGACTCCTCGATCGACACGATCCGCTCGGTCGGGCGCACAAACGCCGAAAGCGTATTCAACAGCGTCGTCTTACCCGAGCCCGTGCCGCCGGAGATGATGATGTTCTGTCGCGCCGCGATGCACCCCTGCAAGAACTCCGCACACTGCTCGCTGATCGATTCGCGCTCGATCAGGTCGTCGATCGTGAACGGGATCCACGCAAACTTGCGGATCGTCACCGTCGGCCCGACCAGGCTCAGCGGCGGGATGATGATGTTCACGCGCGAACCGTCGCGCAGCCGCGCATCCACCAGCGGCGTCGACTGATCCACGCGGCGACCGATCGGCGTCAGGATCCGCTCGATCACGCTCATCAATATCTCGTCGGAGAAAAACGACCGCGTCGTCGCCTGGATCACACCGTTCTTCTCCACGTAGATCCGGTCCTTGCCCACGACCATGATCTCGCTGACGTTGGCCATCTCCAGCAGGTCCTGCAGCGGGCCGAGCCCCAGCATGATGTCGACGAGGTCCTTGCTGACCACCTGCCGCACGATATACCGACGCAGCGACGCGCTGATCGAGCCGTACTGCTGATCGAACAGCTCCTCGTACGTCTCCTCCGCCACCGCCAGGTCGTCCTGCACGCTCAGCGGATCGAACAGCAGCGGCATCATGTCCACCAGGTCGCCGATCAGCTCCGTGATCGCCTTCTCCATGTTCGGATCGGTCGACCGTGCTTCGGTGCGGTACTCGGTCTGCACGCGTCCGGTGCACTGGCGCACGACTTCGGCGATCACCAGCCGGCCCAGGTGCATGTGCGTCATGTGCTTGACCAGCGCCTCGTCCAGCTGCTCCGCCCGCGCATCGAGAATCTCGTTGAGGTTCTGGATGATCTGGCTGACGTAACGCGGGTCGTTCTTGTCGATGTGGCCGGTCACACGCAGGTTCATCCGATCGATCAGCTCCGCGTGAGCCTCCTGCTCGAAGGCGATCAGCCGCCGCTGCAGCTCGCGACGGTCGGCCTCGCTGCCCATCGCCGAGCGCCCCGGCCGCATCATCGCGATCGAGTACTGCGCGATCTGGATCTCGTCACCGAAGTCGATCCGCACCGGCTGACCGGCCTTCACGTCCCGGTTGGCCGCGCGCAGGCCCGACCGGCTCAGGTTCTCCAGAAACACCTGGTTGCCCTTGAGAAACACCTTCGCGTGACGCCGCGACACGAACGAGCTGCGCAGCACGATCTGACACGCCGACTTGTCGCGCCCGATGTACAGCGTGTCGCCCTCGATGTTGACGATCTCACGCGTGTTCGCGGTCTGGTCGAATACTAGAAACTCCATGAATCCTCGCGTCGTTATTCCAGGTCGTGTTCGATCCCCAGCGCATCGAGCAACTCGGGATTGACCCCGCCGCCCGATATCTGCCGCGTCGAGTCCGTCGCGTTACGCACCGCCAATGTGAACGGCGTCTTGCCGCGCATCGCGTCGATCGTCGTTATGTATCCAAACTCCTCCGGCGTCACCTCGATCGAAACCGTCGAGAACGACCGGGTCCGGCTGTCGCGGCTCGCCGCCGTCTGCGTCCCCACCGCCAGCACCTTCACACGCTCGATCACCAGCATCGACTGCATCTTCTGACCGCCCGACGCGACTACCAGCGACACGTCCACCGTGTTGCCCGGTCGCAGGATCGGCGGCACCGCGTCGCGATCCACGCTCAACGCCATCATCCGCCTGCCCTCGCGGATCAGGTTGATCGCGCTGCTCTCGGTGGGGGTGTACGCCGAGTGCGTCAGCAAGCCGTTCGTGGCGATCGGCTGATGCAGCACGCTCGTGCCGAGATACCGCCCAAGCTGATCGGAAGTAATCGCGTCGCTCATCGACTCGCGCAGGTCCTCGGGGTACTGCCGCGCAACCAGGTCCTTTTCGATGCTCTTGACGGTCTCGCCCGGTTCGAACGCGTGCTTGGTCGTGTAAACCGTAAACGTCTCGACCTTGCTGGCGTTGACCGCCGCGCGCACCTGCAGGATGTACGCACCGGCCGCCAGCGCGCCGAGCACGCCCGCCACGATGACCACGGTCATGCTGGGTTTCTGCGTGATGCGCGCCTGGGCCGAGTTGGGATTCGTGCGACTCATGATGGGTCTGTCTCCGACGAGAGGGGATCGAGATGGGCCTGGGCCTTAGTGTATCCGAAGCGGATCAGCACGCGAGTGCCCGTCGCCTCGCGGCGCAACCGCACCATCAGCGTCTCGCCCGCCCGCTCGTATTGTTTCACCGTCACACCCGTCGCCCGACGGATCGTTTCTTCGATTGGCGTAAAGCCCAGCCGCCGCGCGTGCGTGTCGTAAAACGATGCCAACTCCTCCCCAGCCGAACCGGAAACCAGCCAAACCGAGGTCTCGGAGACCCGGTCCATCGTCTCGCTTACCTGCCGCGTCAGCATCTGGCCGCCGCTCGGCTCAGGCAGACCCGCCGGCTCGGCGCCCAGCGCATCGCCCGCCACCGCATCCGCGCCCGTCATCCAGTCCGTCCCCGCCCCCCGCCCGTCGATCCATGCGCCAGCATCGATCGCCGTGCTACCGGGGCCCACCGCCTCGCCCGACTGGCGCACCAGCTCCATCACGATCATTACGCTCAGCAGCGCGATCACCGCGAATAGCAATCCGATCAGCCACCGCATGGGCTTGGGGTAGGTCATTGCGGTCGCTCTTGGTAAACAATCGGGCCCGCGTAATCCGGCCGGCTCAAATACAACGCCCGGATGAAGCCCGCCAGTATCTCGTTGTTAAACGCCTCAACCGAGGCGCTGTCGCTGGGGTATTCCACCGGCCCCTCGCCATCCAGCGCATCCAGCAGCTCATCAAACTCTGCGTAAAACACGTCGCGCACCGCGCGCGGATGATGATCGCGGTACGTCGCGCCCGCCCAGGTATCCGCCATCGCCGAGGTGCTCACCGTCAACGCCCAGTCGTTGCCGATCCGCGACTGCGCCCGGCGCACCGGCCCCGTCACCCGGAAGTTCAACCGGACCACCTGCGGGTACGTCGTAGAAAACCCCTCCCTGTGACCGTGCGACATGCGCACGTCCACGCCCGACGGCGTAAACATCAACGCCTCCGCCAAGTCCCCCGTCTCCTGCGAGCCGGACAGCGCCGCCTCGACGTACGCCTCCATCGCCTCGCTGGGGAACCCCTGCTCACCGGTGCGCCAGTGCTCCATGTCGATCATGGCGTCGCCGTGGTTGAACATCTCGTCCAGCAGCGCGTAACTGTCCTCGCTGTTCGACGTCAGGTCGTGGCCCTGCTCCATCTGTCGCCACGATTCGTACCGCGCCATCGCCTGCGCGTGCTGCACGCGTGTTCCCAATCGCCCCATGAAAAAAAGCAACACGAACACAAACAACAGGATCGGCGTCACCATCAGGGTCTCCACCATGACCGTGCCACCGCGATCCCATCGTGTTGTAGGCGTCGTTCGTCGCATCAGTGCCTCAGCATCACTTCCGCCAGACCGCCGGCGCGGTCGAAGTAGTCTGTCACGAAATCCAGGAACGCGCCGTCCACATACGCATCCGGATCGGCGCGGTCGATTCTCTGTTGCCAGTCTCCCCAGTCGCTGACCGGCTCGAGCGTCGCGTACCACGTCGGTGTCCACGCGTCCCACGAGTGCGTGTTGAACACCTTCGCCTGCGCCACCGCCACCTGGTACGGCTCGGGCTTGCCGCTACGAAACCCGCTCGGCCAGTTCCGCGCACGATCAGACCCACGCGTGACCGACAGGAACGTCAGATAATCCCGGCGCGACTCTGCGCTCGCGTTGATCTGGTCGGGATGCAGATGAAGCGGGGCGGGGGCGGCGCTCGTGTCACGGTTGAAACCCGCGTAGCAGTTGGGGATCAGCTCCCGCTCGCCGACATTGATCCCCGCGAAGTAAAAGTGATCCACGCGATAGATCGTCACCGCAACCGGCAACCCCTCGTCGTCGAAGCTCCGCGTGATGCCCAGGTCCGCGTCGTAATGGACCTCGATCGGGTACTCGTCCATCCATCCGTACGGGTGCACACGCGTCACCGACGGGTCGGCGTCCCACTGGTTCGGGTCGGTCCAACGCGATCCCCACGATATCCGCGGCTGACGGCGCCCGTTATCCAGCACCGGCGCCCACGTGCCCGGGCTCATGAAACTCCCGTGGCTCGGCGGATAAAGACTCTTGATCTCGTACACGAAATACGCCACACCCCGCACGCTGCGCCTGCCCTCACGCGAACCGGTGACCCGCATCGCCTCGCTGAAGTCCGTGACCCACTCCGGATCGATCACCCCCTGCAGCGTCACCTCCTCACCCGCCTCAACCACCTCGCCATCCTCGTTCGGGGGCGGCCAGAGGTAGTCGAGCTTGGCGTCGGCCATCGTACGCACGTACACGTCCAGCCGCGTGTCGGGCATGTGGCGGTAGAGATGCCAATCGATCAATCCGATTCTTCGTGCATCACCGTAGTCGTTCCACCCCGTCGACTCGTTGTAATTCAGCACGAAGCTTGTGCTCACCAGCGCATCGTGCGTGCCGTACGTGCGGTACCCCACCACGTCCCAGCCGGGCGGGTCGGGGCAGATCCGCGTCACGCCCTCGCCGCTGCCCAGCGGGATCGCTCCGCCGCCGCCGGTAAGCACCCGGCTGTTGGGCGACGGTTGCGTCGGCACCGGGCACTGACGCACCACGTAGTTGTAGCCGAACAGCGTGTCGAAAGGCCCACGCCGCTCGAGCGGATCGTCGATCACCATCGTCGCCGACGGCGTCGTGATCCGATCGACCAACACGCCGTCCTCGTTGACGGATGGTGGCGCACCGGGCAACACCCCGAACTTCACGGGCCACTCAAAATCATTGAAATGCCCCCGCGACCACGGCAGCTCCACCTTCACCGGCGCCAGCATCGTGTCCGTCGAGTCCGGGTAACGCATCGTGTGCTCGCCCGCCGTGATCGCCATCGTCTGTGTCGTCGACGCCAGGTTCTCCATCGTCACCTGGCTCAGCTCGTCCATCGCGAACATCGCCTGCCAGATCGCCCCGTGCCCACCCGACGGCGCGTTGTAGTACGTCATCTCCTCCACGGAGATCTGCTGGTACAGATCGTTCATGTCCTCCAGCTGCTCCAACTGATCGAGCATCCGCTCTTCCCACGCCTCGAACACGTCGACCAGGTGATCGTTCATCACCCCGTAGCTGTTGTTCAGCGTCCCGGTGTTCAGCCGCTGCATCGCCTCGGTCATCGAGGTGTGCTCGCGCAGCGTGTACTCCGTCGACTGCGACATCGAGTCCAGCGCATTGATCAGCGCGATGTTCCGCGCGATGGTCATGTTGTTCTCGGAGACGATGTTCAGCTGCCGCGCCACCCACGTTGCGCCCGCGATCGCCGTCGCGTCGGCCGTGTCTTGAGCCCGCTGGCGGCGGTTGACCTGGTCGCCGAGATTCAGCACGTACAGGATCAACGCCAACAGCAGCACCACCGCCAGCAGCGTCATGACCAACACCACGCCGCGCCGCGTCGTGCCACGCCCCCCGCGTGCTGTCATGCGCATCGTCGTCATCGGTTACTCCTTGAGCGCCTCGTTGGCCTGGCTCTCGAGCGTGCGCGCCTCGGTCGTGTCACGCACGCCCAGCGCCGCCTCCACGTTCGCCTTCGCCTCGCGCCACCGCCGCAGGTCCGCCGCCGCGCGCGCCTTGACCATCCACGACTCGTATTCCGCGTCGCGGATCTTCTTGTCGATCGGCTCGCTGTCGATGCTGGAATCGGCGATGATCTGTCGCGCCCGGCGATACGCCGCACCCGCGTCGGCAAACGCGCCCTTGCCGTACAGCCCGTCGCCCTCATCCACCGCCGCCCGGTAACGCACGCTCACGGCGATCTGCTGCTTCAACCGCAGCGAGTACACGTCGTTCGGTGAATACCGCAGCGCCTGGCCGACCGCTTCTTCTGCCGCCGACAGGTCCCACCGCCGCAGCGCCGCCTCCGCCTTCTCCGCGTGCAGCTTCGTGTACGCCTTGTTCAACAAATCCCGTGTCTCGGCGTCGGCCTCGATATCCAGTGCGCGCGTGAAGTGGTTCGCCGCCAACTGGTAATCGCCCGCCGCGTAGGCGCGGTTGCCCTCGTGCAGAATCTCCGCACGCGTGATGTGGCGGCCGAGATTGTCCAACGCACGCTTGGCGTCGAGGTTGTCCTTGTTGTAGCCCAGCGCGCGGTTGTACAGCTCGGCGGCGCCGTCAAAGTCGCCGTTGTTCTGTTTCGCCAGCCCGTCTTCATACGCCTTGCGGCTGTACAGCAGGTCCAGCTTCGTCTCCAGCTCGACAGTGGGGCGGATGTCCAGCGCACGCTCGTACGACCGGATCGCCGACGCCAGGTTCCCCGCGTCCTCCGCACGCTCACCGCCGCGCATCGAAGCCGTGAAATCGATCTCGTCTTCGATCTCACGGAGCATCGAATCGAACTCGCTGGTGCCCATCTTCTCCCGGGCCTCGTCCAGCCGATCGCGCGCCGCGTCCAGGTCGCCGTCCGCCACGAGCCGCTCGGCCTCACGCCGCACCGTCTCGATCTTCTCACGCTGTAGCTGCCGGTTGATCTTCTCCGACAGGTACCCCAGCACCTCCTTCTTGTTGTCCGTCAGCACCGTTACCTTGTCCTGCTGGTCGATGATCTGGTTCCGCGCCGTGTCCGTCTGGCCCGACTGGATCAACGCGTCGATGGACTTGGCGATGCTGCTGAACGTGATGCGGTCCTCGTAGGTGTTCAGGCGGTCGTGGAACTTCTGCGCGTCGTCGTTCGGTCCGAGCCCGTCGATCAGATCGCTCATCGAACCGTACGCCGACTCATACGCGGCATGCGCCGCCACGAAATCGCGCGCCTCCATCGCCTCGTTCCCCGCCGCGTAGCTCATCCGCGCATCGCAATCCAAAATGATCTGCCCGCTCCATCGGCCCAGCGTGCTGTTGCTCTCACGCTCAAGCACCTGCTCAAACGCCACCCGCGCCTCGGCGTACTTCTCCTGCTTGTGAAGCGCCATGCCGCGGTCGAAGATACCCTGTGATTTGGCCGTAAACCGCTCCAGCGCGTTCTGCTTGTCCATCTGGAAGAACACCACCAGCCCGACCGCCGTCGTGATCAACAACACCGCCGCTGCGATCAACCACATCGGCACACGCTTGGAAGAGGGCAGCGCCGCGGTCGGGTCCAGCGGCGCGCTCAGCCGCGCCTGTTCCGCGTCCTGCGCCGCGCGACTCGCCTGCGCCGCAGCCGCACGGCCCGCCGGTGAGAAGTGCCGCTTGAGTACGCCCAACAGCGTCGCCGCCGAATCGATCCGCCGATCCACCTGCTTGTCCATCAAACGCTCAATGATCTCGCTCAGCTCACCGGGCACGCGCTCGTTGAGCTTGTGGATCGGCTGAGCGATCAAACGCTGGTTCGTGTGCCACTTCATCCACCGCAGCGGCTGGTTGCGCTGGTCACGCAGCACCGTCTTGAACTGGTCCTCAAACGCCGGCCGACCCAGCAACATCTCGTACGCGATCATCCCCAGCGCATACAGGTCACACCGCCCGTCCACTTTGTCTTCGGTGAACTGTTCCGGCGCCATGTAGCGCGCCGTGCCCATCGTCGCCACGTCCTGGTCTTCAAACAGCGTCGCCAGACCGAAGTCGCACACCTTCACGCCGCCCGCGCGCGGCAGCAGGATGTTGCTCGGCTTCAGGTCGCGGTGGATCACGCCCGCCTGGTGGATCGCCGCCAGCGCAATCGCCAATTGATGCAGGATGCCCAGCGCCTGTTGTGGCTCCATCGGGCCGTCCAGCTTCGTCAGCATCCGGTCCAGCGACGAGCCGTCCACGTACTCCATCACGATGAACAACCCGCGCTCTTCCTCGACGTAATCCAAGACCTGCACGAGGTTGTTGTGCGCCGCCGACGCCTTCTTGTGCAGGTCCGCCTCCTGGCGAAAACGCTGTCGCACCGCCTCGTCGGCCTGGTCGGTGTTGGCCACCTGCTTGATCGCGATGTCGCGATTCAGCAGCGAGTCGTGCGCCTTCCACACCAGGCTCAGCCCGCCCGCCGCCAGCGGCGCGCGAACCTCGTAATAACCCAGCTGATCACCGGGTTGCAGGGCGGGGCGGATATCCGTGTTGAACTCTGCGTTCATCTTCTGTCCAGCTTACGGGGGGTTGACTGACTATTTCTACGGCGACAGGCGGATCAGTGGGCCCGGGCTATCGCCGGTGTATTCGTACGGCTCGGGCGGCAGCTCGTCACGCAAGCCCTGGTTGGTCAGCGTGCAGTGCGCCCGCACCAGCCGGTGGTAGCCCGACGCGTTCTCGTTCACGCCCGTCGCAAACAAACGACTCACATAAGGCACCGAGAGATTCAGTCGGTGCGACACGTACACCGTTACATCGTCGCGCGGCGCGTAGTCATACCGCTCGCCGTCGGTCAGCTCGATCATGCCCCGCAGCGTGCCGTCATCGACATCGGGGTAACCCAGCACCACGGTCGTGTTGTCCATCGC
>JANQJT010000147.1 GCA_028281485.1 Phycisphaeraceae bacterium | reverse complement strand
ACGGATCGGGTTGAGGTGTTCGTGGTGTACCGCACGCCGATCGCGCTGGTCGGTGCGCGGGACGGCTATCACCTGGTCGATCGCAACGGCCATCGCCTGCCGGGCGTGTACCCGTATCATCAGCTCGAGTCGCTGGGTCTTCCGGCGATCACGGGCGCGGCTTACGCGCCGCCGCGCGAGGGCGAGACGTGGCGCGGTGACGACCTGGCGGCGGGATTGAAGCTGGTGTCGACGGTGGTTGCTCAGCCGTGGTCCCGGCAGGTGCGCGGGGTGGATGTGGCGAACTTCGGTGGGCGTGCGGATCGCACGCTGCCTCACTTGCTTCTGTTGACCGATCGCGGCGTGGTGCGCTGGGGCCGAGCCCCCGGCGACGAGCGTGTGTACGAGCCGACGGCGGAGCGGAAGCTGGCGATGCTGCGACGCGTGGCGGACAGCTACGGTGGGCGGATCGATGCGGGCGGCGGCGTGGTGGACGTGTACACCGATACGCCGCTGATTCATCCCGCCTCGGCGCTGCGCCAGACGAATCTCGGTGAGTAATCGCAACGAACAACTGATGTCGCGGCCGCTCATGCTGGGCTGGACGGTGTGGTTGTTGGGGAGTTTCGCGATCAACGTGTCGATCGATCGACAGCCGTTCGCGACCCCGGCGACGATCCGGTGGGTGTTGATGTCGGCGCTGATGGGGATAATGCTGGCCTGGCCGGCGGTTCGGTTGTCGCAGCGGGCGCCACAGCGTTCGACGGCGGCGACGCTGTGTGACCTGTTCATTTTGATGTCCTTGTTGCAGTTGGTGATCTGGCCGGCCCGCGTGGTGCCGGTGGATTGGTCGATCGCGAAGGTCGCGGTGATGGACTACGCGTTTCTGGTTTACGGCCTGATCACGGCGATGATCATCGATCACGGCAGGCGGTGCGGCGGGGTGGGGCGAGCGGTGGCGCTGGGCGCGGCGATCGGGTGGGCGATCTGTGGATTGGTGCTGCCGAGCGATGCGCCGACGTGGGCGCGTGTGTTGCTGTCGCCGATTCAGACGATCTATCGGCTCTCGATGCCGAACCCCGTGAAGGCTGTCGAGCCGATGGGGGGCGTGCTGTCGGTGATGGGCCTGGCGGTGGTCGTGGTGTGGGTGTTGACGCTGCGGCTCTACCGGAGGCGACAGATGGCGTGAATTTGGTCGAATTTTCCGAACTCCGGGTTGTGGCGGTTGAAAAGCCGCGTCCGGCAGCCTACAACTTTGCCCCATGGAGTTCATTTCACAAGAAGACAAGCAGCAGCTCGAGACCAAGCTCGAGGAACTGATCGCCAAGCGTCCCGTGATCACCAAGCGCATCGCCGAGGCGCGTGCGCTGGGTGACCTGAAGGAGAACGCCGAGTATCACGCCGCCCGCGAGGACCAGGGCATGAACGAGGCGGAGATCCGCCGCATCGAAGAGCGGCTGGCGACGGCGCAGGTGGTCGAAGAGGGCACCGTGCCGGACGACATGGTGTTTCTCGGCGCGACGGTGAAGCTGATCGAGATCGACGAAGACGGCGACGAGGTCGACGAAGACACGTACAAGCTCGTCGGCGAATCGACCGGCAGCTTCGACCTGGACTGTATCGAGGTGACCGCGTCGAGCCCGATGGGCGAGTCGCTGATGAAGGCGCGCGTGGGCGAAGTGGTCCGCGTGGACCTGCCGCGCGGCACGAAGCGGTTCAAGATCGCCGAGATTCTCTAAGCCGATCGCTCGGGACTGTCTGTTTCACCAAGACACAGCGACGGGATTACCGCGACGCGGTGAGCGTTGTCTGCTGTGGCGTGATCAGGATGAAATAAGCAACGGGCGTTTCGTGGATGGCGCGCATATCCGTTGTGATCGAGTCGGCGGGCAGCAGGATCGTGTTGCCATCGGGCATGGAGAGAGTCGTCTGCCATTCGGCGACACGGGAGATGGGTTTATCTGTGTGCGATTGCTGTGCCCCGCTGTAAACGAACACCTGGGCACATCTCGCACGGAGTTCCAACACAACGTCCTTCTGGTCTGGGGATATCGCCGGCGTAAACTCCAAGACAGCGCCCGCATCAAAGGTTTTCACGACCGGCTTGATCTTTCCGTCTGAATCCGCTTCGTAGCGGTCAACGTACGCGAGTTCACGACCGATTCGAGTCGATCCACGCTGCTGATTGTGAGTTGTCACACGAGGCATACGGGTCATCGTGACGTCGTGTTGTTCCAGATCTTGATGCAGCTTTTCGATCTGTTTGCCGGTCAGGAAGCGTGGCTCAATCGCGGCGATGCCGAGGGCATCGAGTTTCTCGGCATCAACCTGGATGAACCGAACATCCATGCTTACGGCTTGGAGGCGGTCTTGGCGCAGGCGATCGAGGGTGTCTTCGATCCGCCGGTGTTGAGTCGTGCTGGCAGTGATGCGGAAACGTTTTCTGCCGGGCTGAATGGCGACGTCGCCTTCGGTGTGCTGTTGAATCACCTGTGTGAGTTCTTCGATCAATTGATCGGTCAGAACGCTTTTGTTTTCCGACAGGTGGGGTTCAAAGTAAGAGGCCGCCGCGGTGACGGTCAACAGGTCCTCGACCGGGTAATCGCGGGTTTGGGCGATCGGTGACTGCGTTTGGCCGGCGGTGGGATTCGACTCGCAAGCCCCGAGAACAAAGAGGAGACTGGACAGGACACAAGACCACGCGATCAGTGGGAGACGATTCATGTTAGACCTCCAGGAAGCATTAGTCGTTACGCGGCTGACGCCGCGATTTGGCGGTAAGAAAAAAGTTACAGTAGATTAGACGTGCCATGCAAGACTTTTTTCAGAAGCCGCTGTTGTGCGGTGAAAATGCTGAGATACGCCGATGCCCCTAGATTTCGGACAATCCACCGTGGCCAGCTTTGAGAGCCGGCGGGAAGACGTCGTTCGCGGCATGATCACCAAGCACGGCGGCGAGCCGCTGTGTGCGCCGACCATGCGCGAGGTGCGTATGGAATCGCTGACCGATGAGTTGCAGGCGTTTTACGACGCGCTGGCCGGCGGTCAGATCGACACGCTGGTGCTGCTGACGGGCGTGGGCACGCGCATGCTCGGCGAGTTGTACGACCAGCACATCGGTGAGAGTGATTTCGCGGCGATGATCGATCGCTGTGAGATTGTGGCGCGTGGACCGAAGCCGACGGCGACGCTGCGGGGGTGGAAGCTGAAGCCGGACATCGAGGTGGACGAGCCGAACACGTGGGTCCAGTTGCTGGATGCGGTGAAGTCGACCGGTGATCTGACGGGCAAGCGGATCGCGGTGCAGGAATACGGCATGAGTCGGCCGGAGCTTCTACAGGGGTTGGCGGACGCGGGGGCGGACGTGATGCGCGTGCCGATCTACAACTGGGCGCTGCCGGAGGACACCGAGCCGATCAAGCGTGCGATCGAAGCGATCGTGGCGGGCGACGTGGACTACGCGGTGTTTTTCAGTGCGACGCAGGTGTATCACCTGTTCCGGGTCGCCGACGAGATGGACCGGCGCGCGGCGCTGGTGGAGGCGATGCGACGGGTGTGTGTCGGTTCGGTCGGGCCGATCACGAGCGAGGCGATCGTGGATTGCGGTTTCCAGGCGGATTACGAGCCGGACGCGCCGCACATGACGAACCTGATGCAGGAGCTGGCGCGGCGCGGCGGTGACCTGTTGCAAAAAAAGCGCGTGGCGCACGCCAACGGCGTGAACACCAACAGCTGGCGCAGGATCGACATGGACTGGTCGGCGGCGGGTGTGGAGCGGGCGGGATACGAGCCGACGACGATCGAGGATTCGGTGTTTCTCAAGGCGTGCCGTCGTGAGCCGGTGCCGCACACGCCGGTGTGGCTGATGCGACAGGCGGGTCGGTATCAGCGGCCTTACCGCGAGCTGCGCGCGGGCTACACGATGGTGGAGTTCTGTCGCGACAGCGCCGTGGCGGCGGAGGTGACGCTGATGGCGGTGGACCGGCTGGGCACCGACGCGGCGATCATCTTCCAGGACATTCTGTTGCCGCTGGAGTCGATGGGGTTCGGCCTGGAGTACGTGAAGGGGTACGGGCCTAAGATCGACAACCCGCTGCGCGAGCGCGAGGATTTGGGGCGTGTGCAACCGGGCAGCGCCGATGATCTGTCTTACATCGACGAGGCGGTGCGGCTGACGCGTCGTGCGCTGCGACCCGATATCGCGCTGATCGGTTTTGTCGGTGCGCCGTTCACCGTCGCCTCGTACGCGATCGAGGGCGGCAAGTCGCGCGACTTCAAGCACACCAAGTCCTTGATGTTGCGCGACACGGAGACGTGGGGTCGTTTCATGGGGATGCTGAGCGATCTGTTGGCGTCGTGCCTGATCACGCAGATCGACGCGGGGTGCGACGCGGTGCAGGTGTTTGATTCGTGGGCGGGTGTGCTGGGGCCGGATTATTACCGCCAGTATGTTCAGCCGCACACGCGGAAGATGGTCGAGCGTGTCCACACGGAACGGCCGGGCGTGCCGGTGATCGCGTTTGCGACGGGCAACCCGGCGCTGGACGTGCCGCTGAAGGAGACGGGTGCGGACGTGGTGGGGCTGGATTGGCGTGCGGATTTGGCGGAGTCGCTGGAGCGGCTGGGCGCGGACGTGGCGGTACAGGGGAACCTGGACCCGACGGTGATGTACGCGACACCGGCGCGGATGCGCGAGGAGGTGCGGCACCTGCTTGCGAAGGTCGGAGATCGACCGGGCTACGTCTTCAACCTCGGCCACGGTATGGCGCCGGACATGGACCCGACGCGCGCAGCGGAGCTGGTCGATATGGTGCAGCAGCTGACGCGCCGCTGATCTTGTTACATCTTCTGGACGGCCTTGTGGCGTGGGCAGGTGACGACGTGGTCGTTGACCATGCCGACCGATTGCATGAACGCGTAGCAGACGGTGGAGCCGACGAATCGGAAGCCGTCTTTTTTCATTTGCTTGCTCATCGTGTCGGACACGTCGGTCTTGGCGGGCAGGTCGGTCAACGTCTTGAAGCGGTTGACGATGGGTTTGTGATCGACGAACTGCCAGAGGTAGGCGTCGAGTGAGCCGAATCGCTCGACGATCTTCAGGATCGCGCGTGCGTTGTTGACGGTGGACTCGACCTTGAGGCGGTTGCGCACGATAGCGGGGTTCTTGAGCAGCGACTCGATCTTGCGTTTGGTGTAGCGGGCGACGCGCTCGGCGTCGAAGTCGGCGAAGGCCTCGCGGTAGCCGGCGCGCTTGTTGAGGATGGTGCGCCAGCTCAGGCCGGCTTGTGCGCCTTCGAGTGTGAGCATCTCGAAGAGGTGACGGTCGTCGTGGCTGGGGACGCCCCACTCGTTGTCGTGGTAATCGATCATGGCCGGGTCGTCGCCGGCCCATTGGCATCGCTTGGATTGAGGCGTGGTCATGCTGGGTATTATGCCGCCTCGAAGAGGGCGAGTTGGTCGCTGGCGGCGGGTTTCCTGAAATGTGAGGAATCGAGGGGTTCGGGGCGACGATCCAGTTTGTAACGCCGGGCAAAGACCTGGAAGGTGGAGGCGATCTGGGAGGCGTAGGCGCCGTTGCCACGCTGGCGGTGGCCGAAGGTCGCGTTGTAGAGCTTGCCGTCGTGGGACTGGCTGAGCAGGGACTCGACGTGGTCGGCGCGATCGGGCAGGTGTCGGTCGAGCCAGTCGCGCCAGAGCTTCTTGTTCTGGTGTGGCAGGCGGAGCAGGATGTAGTCGGCGTGGTCCGCGCCGGCGTCGGCGGCGGCCTTGAGGATGGCGGGCGTCTGGCGATCGGTGACGGCGGGGATGATCGGCGCGACCATGACGGAGACGGGGATGCCGGCCGATCGGAGTCGGCGGACGGTCCACAGGCGGTCGCGGGGGCTGGAGGCGCGCGGCTCGAGCTTGGACGACAGCGCGTTGTCGAGCGTGGTAATGCTGATCGTGACGCGGACGGCGTTGTGTTTCGCCAGCTCGGTCAGCGGGTCGAGGTCGCGGAGGACGAGGCGGCTCTTGGTGATGATGGAGACCGGTTGACGGTGCTCGACCATGACCTCGAGACAGCGACGCGTGATGCCGAGTTCGGCCTCGACGGGCTGATACGGATCGGTCACGCCGGACATCACGATGGGCTCGCCGGACCAACCGGGATTGGCCAGTTCCTTGCGGAACAGGTCTGCGGCGTCGACCTTGGCCATGAGCCTGGTTTCGAAATCGAGGCCGCAGGAGAAGCCGAGGGCTTCGTGTGTGGGTCGTGCGTAGCAGTAAGCGCAGCCGTGCTCACAGCCGCGGTAGGGATTGAGGGTCCAGCCGAACGGC
>JANQJT010000138.1 GCA_028281485.1 Phycisphaeraceae bacterium | reverse complement strand
GGATTCGCGGGAGAGCAGGAGGATGAGGACGAGGAGGAGTGTGTAGATCTGCATGGGGGGTAGTATAGCCAAGACGCGTGTGGCATCAGGGGGAGGGGGAGGGGCGGGGGAGTTGATCGGACGGGAATGTGTGGGTCTAATGGTGGGCTGTAACCTTGTGCGGGAGCGCGTGATGACGGACGAAGCGAAAGTGGGGCAGGTGCCTGAGCCGGCGGATCAGCCGGAGCACGTGTCGATGGCTGCGATCAAGTCGGCGTTTTCGGGGCGTGGCTTGAAGGCGGCGGTTTACCGCGGTCAGACGACGGTGGTGTGTCCGTCGGAGTGCGTGCACGATCTGCTTGCGATGCTGCGTGACGAGGAGGGGTATGACTTCCTGTCGGACGTCTTCGGCGTGGATTACCTTGGGTATCCCGATGCTGAGGGTCGTTTTGCGGTGGTTTATAACCTTGTGAGTGTGGCGCGGAACGAGCGGATTTTCGTGAAGACGTATCTGAATCCGACGCTGGACACGACGGGGACGGAGGAGGACGGTGCGTTGGTGTTGCCGACGGCGACGGACCTCTGGCCGGGCGCGGAGTGGAACGAGCGTGAGACGTTTGACATGTTCGGGATCCGGTTCAAGGGGCACCCGGATATGCGTCGGATTTTGACTTGGGAGAGTTATCCGGCGCATCCGCTGCGTAAGGACTACCCGTTGCGCGGTCGCGGTGAGCGTGAGGAGTATCGCGTGCTGACGCGCGAGAGCGCGTGAGGGGGAACCCCCAAGCAGAGCCCGTGGCTAACGGCGGAGGGGGAGGCGGGATTGCTGATCTCTGATTGCTGATTGCAGCATTGAGAAATGAAAAAGACCCACGCGGAAGTGCGTGGGTCTTTTAGTTTGAGCGATGGTTTCGTGTCGGCTTCGTCATCTTCGTCTGCGGAGGAGGGGGAGTGCGGCGAGGGTGAGGAGGGCGAGTGAGGCGGGTTCGGGGATGCCGCCGCCGGTGCTGAGGCTGGGGGCGTAGTGTTTTGCGAGGGTGATGCCGGTGGGGATGTTGTTGTTCCAGTTGATCGTGAGCAGGGCGAGGTCTGCGTTGTTGACGAGGCCGTCGTTGTTGAGGTCGCCGGACTGCCAGGTGGCGTTGGTTGTGTTGTAGTTGAGCGTGAGTATGGCGAGGTCGTTGGGGTTGACGGAGCCGTTGGTGTCGATGTCGCCGGTGTAGGTGGAGACGAGTCGGAGTGTGTCGGGGGTGAGGTCGTTGTCGGTGTCGATGGGGCTGAGTGCGAGTGCGGCGTGTGAGAAGACGGGGTGTTGGAAGGATGAGTCGTTGAATTGTCCGGTGATGGTGTCGGCGCGGATGATGTCGAAGGCGATGCCGAGTTCGGGTGTGTATTGGGTGGGGAAGTTGAGTTCGAGGTTTCCGTTGAGTGTGACGTCACCGGAGACGAGGAGTTGATCGAATCTGTGATGATCGAGAGCGCCTGAGGGGAAGGAGAGCCTGGTGGCGGGGTCGGCGATGTCGATTTCGAGTGTGGCGAGGGGTGAGGTGATGTGGTATCCGCTTTTGATGTGTGTGCTTTTGTGTGTGGGGTCGCCGGGTTGGAAGCGTCCGCCGGCCTGAGTGAATCCGTTGGGGAGCGTGATGCTGCGGACGTTGGTGAGTGTTCCGCCGGTGAAGTTGAACCGGCCGGTGTCGTGTCCGTGGATGGACGCGTAGCCGAAGGTGCTTTGCCTGGTCATGTCGAGTGTGCCGGCGTTGAGGTTGTAGGTTCCTCGGAGCTGAAGACGGCCGCTGTTTGTGTTGACGTTTGCGCCGTTTTGGTTGACGGTGCTGCGTTCGTTGATGTGGAATGATTCGTTCACGTTGAGTGTGGCGTGGTCAGAGATGTTGAGCGTGGCGGCGCCTTTCCTTCCGACGTTGAGATCGTTGGTGATGTTCCATGTGGTGTTTTGTCCGGTGATGTGTGCGTCGGCGGTGGCGTCGGTTCGGTCGGCGAGTAGGCCGTTGTATGAGGTGACGTTGCGTCCATCGGCGATGGTGAGAGATCCGTGGCCGTCGAATCCTGCGCCGAGGGTTCCCCGGTTGAATGGGTTTGCGGCGTTGATGTTGAGTGTGATGTTCTGGTCGGGGTGGTTGTTGAGGTGTAGGGTCTGGATGAGTGGGTGCGTGTTGTCGAAGGTGAGGTCGATGTCGGCGACGAGGGTGTGGGTGTTGATGGTTCCGTAGCCACGGATGTCGTCGAGTGAGGCGATGAGGCCGTGGGTGTTGAGTGTGGCGACGTTGAGGTAGATTTGGCCGATGTCGTCATCGGATGAGGGGTATCGATTGGGGATGATGCGCAGGGCGGTGTCTTGTCCGACGTTGACCTGCGCGAAGTCCTGTGTGGTGAGTGAGCCGCTTCCGATGGAGAGGTTGCTCTGGATGTTCCATGTGGAGCCGGGGTTGGAGATGACGGCGGTGCCGAGCTCGGTATCGGATTCGCCGATTCGCGCATCGTAGCAGTTGATGTGTGCGCCGTTGGAGACGTGGAGCGATGCCGACCCGTATTCGCCCACGGTGAGTGTGCCGATGTGGTTTAATTCCGTGTTGGGGTCTGAGAGGGTGAGCAGGCCGAAGGAGCCGGGGAGTGTGCCGAGAGAGATGCTGCTGTTGCTGATTTGCGAGCCGTTGTCGAGTTCGAGTGAGCCGGGCGCGTTTCGACCGATTCGTATGGGGTGGCTGGTGGGGGACCAGGGATCGGTGCCGTCGTAGGTGGGGGTGATGTCGCCGGTGGCGTTGATGTCGGCGTGGGTGTGCGGGGTTAACGGGTGGCCTAAGAGGATCGGGATTGTGAGTGAGATCAGGGTGTTGCGTTTGCGGGAATGGATTGCGTTGAACATAGTCGCCTCCGAGAGTGTGTGACCGAATAGCGTGGCCCGAACCTCTGTGGTGGGAGGTAGGCCGATTACACAAACAGCGTCCGCGGGTGTTTCCACGGAGATATCGTGACGGAGGCGTGTCGTGATTGGAGGCCCGGATCCGTTACCACGTAATATAGGTACGGAGTGAGCGTGGGGTCAAGACAAAGTTTGAATGAATGTAAAAAAGTGTGTTCGGCTGCGACGACCACGGAGGAGGTGGAGTGCGGCGAGGGAGAGGAGGGCGAGTGAGGCGGGTTCGGGGATGAGGAAGACGTTGTCGGGTACGTTGGTGGCGGTGGTGTTGCGTGCGATGATGTCGCCGAGTGTGGTGTTGTGGAGTGTGTCGAGGTCGTAGAGGTCGTGGAGGGTGGTGTCGTGCTGGTACCAGAAGCGGTCGCCATCGCGGAGGGCGGTGAACTGATCGATGAGGACCGTTCGGATGGTTTGTCCGACGTGTCCGGTGCCGACGTGGGGTTCGGCGAGCGCGGCGACCCAGAGGTCGACGTCGTCGATGGAGTCGTAGACGGAGGCGAGTTGTGCGGCGAGAGCGGCGTCGCCGCCGGTGAGGTCGAGGAAGTCGGTGTAGGTGGGGAGTGTGAGGTCGGCGCGGGCCTGGTTGATGCCGGGCAGGCCGTGGTCTCGTCCGCGTTGGATGTTGAGTGAGGCGAGGTCGAATCCGCCTGCGTCGGGTGAGCCGAAGAGGAAGTTTCGGACGTCGTCGATGACCTGGTTGTCGATCTGCTGGCAGGTCTGGAAGCATGCGCCGATCAGGAAGGGGTCGATGCCGTGTGTTTCGATGGCGGCGGGGTTGAAGAAGGCGTCGCGCAGGGCGAGTGAGTCGGTGGTGACGCCGTCGGGCGTGGCCGTGTTGATGTTGGGTGAGAGCAGGGAGTGTCCGAGGCGGTAGAGGGCGGTGGAGAACTCGTTGAAGATGCCGGGGTCGGCGGTGTTGTCGTAGGTGGTGTAGGCGGTGAGGGGGTCGTCGCCGAGGAGGGCGGGGAGGAACTGGTTGTAGGTGATGGCTTGCATCTGAGCGCCGACGACCTTTCGGGAGGCCTGGTAGATGAACTCGTCGCGGGAGAAGCCGGAGAGGGTGTAGGCGTTGGTGAGGGTGGGTTCGGCGGTGGTGAGGCGTGCGTCGAACTCGTCGGCGAGTCGGTTGTGTTCGCGGACGAAGAGGGTGTGCATGGCGGTGAGGACGACGTTTTCGTTGGCGCGAACGTCGCCTGCGAGGAAGAGTGTGGGGGCGGTGGAGGGGGCGTTGGGGAGTGCGGCGGTGTTGTAGGGCAGGAGGTCGCCGGCGGAGGTTTTGAGTTTGCCGTCGGAGAAGGTGCGGAGTTCGTTGGCGCGGGTGGTGTCGGAGCCGTAGACGTTGGAGGCGTCGATGAAGGCGGTGATCTGGTTGATCTGCTGGCGGGGGTTGATGGTGGTGGGTGTGTAGGAGGTGTCGTAGGTGGAGCGGTTGAGCGTGATGGGCTGGGTGAAGAGGGGGTCGCCGGTGACGGGGATGTTGAACGGCTCGTGGGGTTCGTGGGGTTCGGTGAGTGAGATGTCGTGGTCGAGGAACTGGCCCCAGACCCAGAGGTAGTCGGTGAGGTTTGAGGCGCTGGGTGTGGCGGGGGATTGGGCGGTGACGGCGTTGGAGACGGCGCGGGCGGAGGGGAGGGGGTTTGCGATGGAGTCGAGGGTGCGTGGTGAAGAGACGGCGTCGTCGTAGGCGGGTGTGGTGAGTCGGATGAGTTGGGTGTTGGTTGAGCCGTAGAGTGGATGGGTGAGGTTGTTGTCGGAGCCGTCGATGGTGCGGTAGTCGCTGGCTTGAATCGCGGTGGTGGTGGACAGTGTGATGGCGAGGGCGCCCAGG
Source organism: Phycisphaeraceae bacterium (assembly GCA_028281485.1). GTDB lineage: Bacteria > Planctomycetota > Phycisphaerae > Phycisphaerales > Zrk34 > JANQHD01. The sequence continues at coordinate 2,286 of JANQJT010000138.1, read as the reverse complement.
AATAGCTTGCGCATGACTCTCTCCCAATTTGTGTGTGCGGCTATAAGGGGATAATCCTCTCTGCTTTATCCGCTTGTTGAACTATAACACAAACGACTGGGTGGGCCAGCGTATTGCGGGATCAAGGGTTTATTTTTGGGCGGTTGTTGTGAGGGGGTTATTTGCCGGCGTAGTCGATGATGCGTGAGATTTCGTTTCGCATTTCTTTGCGTGGGACGACGCGGTCGACGAAGCCTGCGTCCTGGAGGAACTCTGCGCGTTGGAAGCCTTCGGGCAGTTCCTGTCGGACGGTGTTTGCGATGACGCGTGGGCCGGCGAAGCAGATGAGGGCGTTGGGTTCGGCGAAGATGACGTCGCCGAGCATGGCGAATGAGGCGGTGACGCCGCCGGTGGTGGGGTCGGTGAGGACGGAGACGAAGAGTCCGCCGTTGTCCTGGAACTGAGCGAGGGCGGCGGAGGTCTTGGCCATCTGCATGAGGGAGAGTGTGGATTCCTGCATGCGGGCGCCGCCGGAGCATGAGACGATGACGAGGGGGAGGTCCTGTTCGTCGGCGTGTTCGATGGCGCGTGTGAGGACCTCGCCGACGACGGAGCCCATGGAGGCCATCATGAAGCGTGAGTCCATGGCGGCGACGACGGTGCGTCGTCCCTTGATGTAGGCGACGCCGGCCGAGATGGCGTCGGTTCGGCCGGTCTTCTTCTGCTCGGCGTTGAGGCGGTCGGTGTAGGTCTTGATGTCTTCGAACTGGAGGGGGTCGGTGGGGGCGACATCGGTCCATCGGGGTTCGAATGAGCCGGGGTCGGTGAGCTGGTGGATGCGTGTCTCGGCGTCGACGCGGAAGTGGTGTGCGCACTCGGTGCAGACGTGGAGGTTGCGCTCGATGAGCTTGCGGTAGACCATGGCCTGGCAGTTGGGGCATCGGAGCCAGAGTCCCTCGGGGACGTCTGTGCGCTTGGTCTGGTCGATGACCTCGTTCCAGGAACGTTGTGTGTTTGCGGATCGGCTCATGTTTAGTCCCGTGAGGGATATGGTAATGGGAGGGGGTGGGAAATGCTAATTTCTGATCTCTGATTGCTGATGTGGGCAAGGGGAGCGGTGTTTGATCGGTCAATCGGCGGTTGGTGAATCGGGCAGATGGTGAATGGGTTGATCGGAGGCGGGGGAGATCGGAGAGGCGGGGGGAATCGAATATAGAGATCGGAGATAAGCGATAAGCGACTGGCAATGAAAAAAACCGCACCGTCGAGTGGATCGAAGGTGCGGTTTGTTTGTGTGAGGCGGTTGTGTCAAGCGATTTCGAAGATGGACTGGGTCCGGAGGATGAAGCCTACGGAGCCGAGCAGGTGGTAAGTCTGTGCGTGGATCTCCTTGCGGTAGCGTTGGAGGTCGACGATGGAGAGGTTGGGGAGTGCGTCTTCGTGGGCCTGCCACTGGTGCATCATGGCTTCGGATTCGAGGCCGAAGTCGTACATCTCGTTGAAGGTGGCGGAGTAGAGGTTGTCGGAGAGGTTTTCGGTCTGTACGGCGGCGACGAAGCGGATTTTGTCGTCGACGTTGTGCTCGTATTCCTTCTCGCCGATGCAGGGGAGGGTGTGGAGGAGTCCGCGTTCGGGGAGCTGGAGGTCCTGGTCGGTGACGAGTTCGACGGCGCAGCGGCCGGCGACTTCGAAGCGGATGGCGTGGCCGCCGGGCATGAGCCAGGCTTCGAGCTCGTAGTCGGGCTGGGTGATGGTGCGTCGATCCTGGATGGTGAGCAGCTCGGGGTGGAGGGCGCGCTGGTAGAGCATCATCCGGTAGATCTGGGTGCTTGGAGATTTGTTAATGGAGCTCATATTTGGGGTATTCCGATCGTTTGGGGGGGCCGGTTTGGGGGGCATGTTAGCTGGTGATTACGCGTAATTCATCCCCTAAGTTCTGAGTTTGTAAAAAATTGTGACCGCTTAGGTGTTGGGGTGGGTATTGAAGCATCCTGCTTCGTGGAGCCGATAAAAGTATCGGACCCAAGGGGGATATTGAGCTTTAAGGTGAGTTCACGGCGACCATTATGGCTAAAGCGATCCATCATATCGAGAAAATTCTTTCATTTTCTTTAGAGGGGATGGAGTCGGCTGTGGCGGCGGCTTTGGGGACGGCGGATGAGGCAACGGAGGGTCGGATCCTGTCGTATTTGATCGAGCGGGACGAGGGGCGGTCGCTGCGTGAGGTGGTGCGGCGGTTCGATCGGCTGAGCCCGACGCATCAGAAGACGGTTTTGGGAGCCATGGAGCGGTTTTCGGGGATGCTGC
>JANQJT010000126.1 GCA_028281485.1 Phycisphaeraceae bacterium | reverse complement strand
AGCGCGGGCTCAGAGAACTTTCAGATAACTATTAAGGTTGGTGACGTGCCACTTCAAGTATTTCTTAGAGATGTTCCTTTAAAACAAAGGCGAATAGTTATACAATCCGAAATGATAGTTACGAATGAACACAAGTCTAAATTTAATAGTCTTACGGTAGAAAAACAAAATCGATTCATGGCCATTTTGGAAATGGAACTTTTAAAGCACGGCATAAATTATTCTGTAAGGATGCCAGAAAAAATTAAACTATTTGAATTTGTATCTTCTGATGACTTAAATAATATTGACGCATTCTTGCAAAGAATTCAATTTGTTAAAAAGGCAAACAAAATAACGCGCAACATATTCCAACTAAATATTGATTTAGTAGAATAGAGGGATTTTGTAATGGCCCGAGGAAAGTACCTAAGCCTAGAAGAGGCCCGCAAGACCGGTCAGCTAAAAAAAAAAGTAGCGCCTCCCGCTGATCGTCCCGATCCTTCGCCCCCCGCCCCTGCCCGGCAAACCGAAACACAAGAATCCGCTCCTGAACCTCCCGCGCAACGCGTTGATCCGATCGAACCGGGCCCGGAGTTGTGGCGCACGGCGCTGGCGGCGCACGGCCGAGACGCGCGGTACCAGTGGATGACGCACCTGGAGTTCTTGCGCTACGCCGACTACACGATGCGGTTCCGCTTAAAGGACGGCCAGGGGGCGCTACTCGGTTTCATCAACGGTCAACGGGACGGTTTGGCGGACCTGCTGTCGAAGATGTCGACGGCGGCGGTGAAGGTGGCGGTGGAGCCGCCGCTGGACGATTCAGCCGAGCAGTCGCGCGCCAGCCGAACCACCGATGCGCAGCGCCTGACCGCTGAGCAGCGCAACGAGGCGATGAACCTGCCGCTGGTGCGCCAGGTGGCGGACCTGTTCGACGGGCGCGTGGTGGACGTGCGAGACGAACAACCCAGCGAACCACGAGAGGAAGCGTGACGTGTTTGGCAATCTGAAGGACATCGGCAAGATCATGAAGATGGCGGGCGAGGCCAAGGAGCGTGCCGCCGAGATGCAGGCCGAGCTGGAACGACGCACGGTGACCGGCGAGTCGGGCGGCGGGGCGGTGCGCGTCACGCTCAATGGCAAGGGCCGATGCCTGCGCATCGAGACCGATCCGGCGCTGTTTGCGGGTTTGATCGGTGACGACAAGGACATGGCCGAGGACCTGATCGCCGCGGCTTTCAACGACGGCATGGAGAAGGTGCAACAGGTCGTGCTCGAAGAAACACAGAAGATCACCGGTGGGTTGGACCTGCCGGGTATGGACCAGATGCTGGGCGGCTCGTGAGATGACAGACAAGGCGGCCTATACCGAGAGCATGAATCGTCTGATCGACGAGTTCGCGCGCCTGCCGGGCATCGGCCGACGCACGGCCGAGCGGTTGGCGTTTCACGTGCTCAAGACGCCCGAGGATCAGGCGCGTCAGCTCGCCCGCGCGATCGACGACGTGAAGACCTCGGTGCGGCATTGCTCGCGCTGTTTCAACTTGACCGAGGCCGACCCGTGTCCGATCTGCGCCGCGGCCGACGCGGGACGACGGGACGGTCGCAAGCTGCTGGTCGTCGAGCAGCCCAAGGACGTGATCATCCTCGAACAGACCCACAGCTACGACGGCGTCTACCACGTGCTGCTGGGTCACATCGCGCCGCTGGAAGGCGTCGGGCCCGGCGACCTGACGATCGGCCCCCTGATCGAGCGCGTAGCCGAGCTGTCAAAAACCGGGGACGTCGAGGTGATCCTCGGCACCAATCCCAACCTCGAAGGCGACGGGACCGCGCTGCACATCGGTCAGCGCCTCGGCGAGGTCCCCAATGTACGGGTGTCTCGCCTGGCTCGCGGGCTACCGGCGGGCACGCAGCTGGAATACGCCAACAAAGCCGTCCTCTCGGACGCCATCCAGTCCCGTCAATCGATGTGAACTTTTCCCCGTTCGGTCGTTTTATGCGGATTGTGATGCCGAAAACGCCGATATCTCTATGAATGCAAGCAAATTCCTTGCCATTTTTCGGCGCATGTTGTTGTTTTTATGGCACGGGGCGATATGCTTTGACACGAACAGCAGGGAATCGCCCGTAAAGCCGATTTCATCCCGAAAAAGAGACCTCGTTTGTTATGAGAATCGACGCCGGCCAATACATGCGGATGGATCAGCGGATGAAGCTGTCGCCGCGCATGATCCAGTCGATGGAGATTCTCCAGTTGGCGTCCATGGCCCTGGAAGAGCGGATCGAGCAGGAACTGGAGGAGAATCCGGTGCTCGAGATGCGCGAGCGGCTGGCCAAGCCCGAGTCCCAGCCGGACAACGGGCAGGCGAATGTCGACGAATCCGAGCGGCCCATCATCGCGCACGATTCGGAGGCGGGCGAGTCCACCAGTGACGATTTCGGCCGACTGGCTGACTTGAGCGAATCGGTGGGCGAGTCGTGGCAGGCGAACATCAACGAGTCGGCTGATTACAAGCCCGCCCAGCGCGTCCAGGCCGGCGACCGCGACGCGAAGATGGACGCGATGGCTAACACCGCCTCGCGCTCGCTGCCGCTGACCGACCAGTTGGCGGACCAGTGGCGTTTCGTGGATCTCGACGAGAAGCTGCACGAAGCGGGCAGTCACTTGATCACGTTCGTTGATGACGACGGCTACATCCGCACGCCCATGCTCGACGTGCTCGGCCAGGCGCCCGCGGGCGTTGAGCTGGTTGATTTGGAAGTGGTGTTGGATCACCTGCAACACGCGCTGGAGCCCGCGGGCATCGGTGCGCGTGACCTGCAGGAGTGTTTGCTGCTGCAGATCGATGCGTTGCTCGCCGACGACGATCCGGACGTTGAGGATGACGATCAGTCCGAGCTGCGCGTGGCGCGGCAGTTGGTGGCCGAGCATCTGAAGGACATCGAGATGAACCGCCTGCCGAAGATCGCGCGGCAGACGGGCTGGACGATGGACCAGATCAACACGGCGCTGCGTCGCATGCGTCGGCTGGACCCGCGCCCGGGCAGGCGCATCGCGCCGGATACCACACAGGTCATCGTGCCCGACGTGACGATCGAGTACGACCCGGTCAACGACGTGTACGTGGCGGGGATGAACCGCGGTCGGCAGACGTCACTGCGCATCAACCCGCACTACCGCCAGATGACCAAGGATCGCGGCCAGGACAAGGACACGCGCGAGTTCCTCGCACGCAACATGCAGAACGCCCGCTGGCTGATCGACTCGATCGAGCAGCGCAACAACACGCTGCTGCGCGTGGTGAACGTCGTGCTGGACGCGCAACGCGAGTTCTTCGACCACGGCGAGCAGCACCTGAGGCCCCTGCCGATGATCCAGGTGGCCGACCAGCTCGGCATCCACGTGGGCACGGTGAGCCGGGCGGTGAGCGAGAAGTACATGCAGACGCCGCGCGGCATCTACCCGCTGCGCATGTTCTTCTCAGGCGGGACCGAGTCGAACGACGGCCAGGAGATGAGCTGGGCGGCGGTGCAGGCCAAGCTCAAAGAGATCATCGACAAGGAAGACAAGGCCAAGCCGTTCAGCGACGACGCCCTGGTCGAACAGCTCAAGGCCGAGGGCATCGAGATCGCCCGGCGGACGGTGGCGAAGTATCGCCAGCAGCTGAACATCCCCCCCGCACGCCGGCGCAAGCAGTTCGATTGACCCCCCGGTTTCAATTATTGAATGTGAGCATCACGTGCGCCGGCACTGGCGGTATTCGCGCGGGGTCTGGCCGGTCGCTTCCTTGAAGGCGGTGGACAGGCGCGGCTGATACCGAAAGCCGGTGCGCACGGCGATGTCGGGCAACGCCATGTCGGTCTTGGCCAGCAGGTCCTTGGCGCGTCGGATGCGCGACTGGCGGATCGCGTGGGCGACGGTGTGGCCCAGCGCGGCGTTGAAACGCCGATCGAGCGTGGCGCGGCTGACGTCGACGTGTTGGATCACGTCCTCCACGCTGATGCCTTTTTCGATGTTGTTGCGGATGAACAGCAGGGATCGACGCACGATCGGATCGCTGATCGCCAGCATGCTGGTGCTGCTGCGTGAGACGACGGCGCCGGGTTCGATCCAGGTCGTCTGCTCGTCGGGCTGTTGGCCATCGAGCACGCCATCGAGCAGCTCGGCGGCGCTGTAGCCGACGTTTTCGTGCAGCAGGTCCACGCTGGACAGCTTGGGCTGACACAGCTCACAGATCATGTCGTCGTTGTTGACGGCGATCACGGCCACCTGGTCGGTGCCGTTGATGCCCAGGCGGTCACAGACCTGCAGGATCGTGCGGCCATCGTTGTCACAGGAACAGAAGATGCCGACCGGCTTGGGCAGGGAATCGACCCATCGCACCAGCGCATCGGAGACTTCTTCAAACGGATCGTTCTGATCGGTAAGCAGGTTGTGGGGGGGGAAGTGGCAGCTCAGGGCGTGACGGCCCAGCGCATCGGCAAATCCCTCACGGCACAGCCGGCCCGAGTAGCGTGGCTGCTTCATGTAGAACGCGAACTGCTTGAGCCCGATCTCGATCAGGTGCTCGGCGGCGTGATGGCCCGCGGCACGGTAATCCGCCATCACGGTGGGGAGCAGGCCGGTTTCGTTGAATGCAGACACCCTTATCGTGGGGATATCCATCGATGAGACTCTGCGTTCGATCTCGGGATGATCGATGCGAGCGATGATTCCATCGAACTGCTTGAGCATGTCGAGAGGAAACTCACCATCCAGCGGACGATAAAACGGGTGTAATTCCCAATCATCCTTGTGGTGCGAGAACTTGAGGATACCCCTGACAAGCCGACGATCTTTAGTCTTCGCCGTCGCTAGCATCACGGCGATGCGTTTTTGCCCGGACATGGCACATAACCCCTGTACATTGATCGGTTCCGACCCCGCTGATCCGAATGGAAGCAGGAAAGAGGCAGTATCCTAAACACAACGCTAGCTTTATACCAGTCGTATTTAGCGAAAAACACGGGTTCTTTTCCGGTAGAAGTTCGTGTTGGATTTCGCTGTAGCGATTATCTTGACCTAAGCGATGAATAGAACTAGATTAAAGGAAGTAAGCACCCGTCGCATCAGGATTTGCGCTTTTTGGCGCAGCCGATGGCGGTCTGCGGCTTGGAGAATTCGGCACGCCTGACAATGGGCTGGCGTGAACCGTTCAGTCCCGATGTGGATCGGGACGCCCTGACGCGTCAGGGCGGATAGATTGATATTTGCTAACCGTTTATTGTTTGCAGCCGACGTTTTTCGTACTCACTGGAATCGGGTCTGAGGTTCGTGTGGATCTAATCTGCTAAGCGATCGATTGTTGCCAGGCCCCGGTTGTAGCATTGCTGGTTCCCAGTACGTCCAACGCGGTTCAATCCGTCTCCGCTTCTGATTGCGTACACAGTTCACGCCTCCCGACGCGTTGAAACGCGCGTCGGCCGTTGTGCGGTCGTGCCCGGTTTAAGCCGCAGGCCGCGCGCGATGTGTGTCATCTCGGTCGGCCAAGGCACATATAGAGGTGCGTCATGACCGGGCTTATTGACCCTATATTTCTGACGATCGCTGTGGGCAATGTTGTTTTTGCCGTGGGCGTTGTTGTGGCCGCTGCCGTTGGCGCAGTCGGCGCTTACTTCTTAATCAAGGTTTCGGGAGGTCAGACCGTGGCTCGGGCGAAGGAGCGGGCCGAGCAGTTGCTGCGTGACGGTGAGCGGGACGCGGCGACGCGAGCGAAGGACATCGAACTCGAGGCCCAGCAGGAGATGCTCAAGCGACGCGAGGCGTTTGAGTCGGAAACCAACACCACCCGCAACGAGTTGAAGGAGTCCGAGCGGCGACTGAGCAAGCGTGAGGACAACCTCGATCGCAAGCTCGACGTGCTCTCGACTAAGGAACGCCAGCTCGACGATCAGGCCAAGAAGATCCAGGAGCAGCAGGACAAGATCGCCGGCCAGCGCGAAGAGGCCGAGCAGCTGCTCAACGAGCAGCGTCAGAACCTGCTGCGGATCACCTCGCTCAGTGAAGACGAAGCCCGCTCGATGTTGTTGGAACAGATCGAGCAGGAGGTGGCTCACGAGGTCGGGCAGGTCGTGCAGCGCGAGCGGGCCAAGGCCGAGGAAGAGGCCAAGGAGACGGCCCAGAAGATCACGCTGCAGGCGATCCATCGCTACGCCGCGGAACACACGGCCGCGTCGACCGTGACGGCGGTGCCCATTCCGTCTGACGACATGAAGGGGCGCGTGATTGGCCGCGAGGGCCGCAACATCCGTGCTTTCGAGCAGGCCTCGGGCGTGGACGTCATCGTCGATGACACGCCGGGTGTCGTGGTCGTGTCGTGTTTTGATCCGATCCGTCGGGCGGTGGCGGCGGAGTCGTTGCAGCGATTGATCGACGACGGACGCATCCACCCCTCGCGCATCGAGGAGCTCGTCCAGCAGACGGAAAAGGACATCCAGGAAAAGGTCGTGCGATACGGCAAGGAGGCCTGCATCGAGGCGCAGATCCAGGGGCTGAACCCGAAGATCTCCGAGATGATGGGCCGGCTTCACTACCGCACCAGCTACGGGCAGAACATCCTGCGTCACTCGATGGAGGTCGCGTACCTGTGTCAGGTGATCGCCGAGGAGCTTGGGCTCAACGGTGAGATCGCGCGGCGCTGCGGCTTCCTGCACGACATCGGCAAGGCCATGGACCACGAGGTCGAGGGCGGTCACCCGATCATCGGCATGGACTTCTGCAAGAAGTTCGGCGAGAAGGAAGAGGTGCTCAACGCGATCGGTGGTCACCACGGCGATATCGAGGCGACCAGCCCCTACACGATCATCGTGATGGCGGCCGACGCGATCAGCGGCGCCCGGCCCGGCGCCCGGCGCGAGACGCTGGAGCGTTACGTGCAGCGGTTGCGTCAGTTGGAGGAGATCGCCACGGGCTTCGAAGGCGTGCGCGAGGCGTACGCGATCCAGGCCGGCCGCGAGGTCCGCGTGATCGTCGATGCCGAGCGGATCGACGACGGCGTGAGCCACAAGATCGCTCGTGACATCGCCAATCGCGTCGAAGAAGAGATGACCTATCCCGGCGAGGTGAAGGTCACGGTGCTCCGCGAGGTCCGCACCGTGGAATACGCCCGATAGGACCGGATCACATCGATTGCCATCGTCCAGCGGGCCGGATCACGCATCCGGCCCGTTTTTTTGCGGATTTGGGTGGTGGGGCGGTGTTTCGGTTTCGTTGACACCCTCTCGGGCGAGCGGTACATTTCTATGCCAGATGGATTTGCGTCACACCCGCCTGAGGGACGCCCCGCGTCCACAAGCGACAAAATCCAGAGTTGGAGGCGTCATGTCACGACAGCGATTTGCGTTGACCGCGTGCCTGATGATGTTGGCAGTGGCTTTGTCCGTTGCGCCGGCGAAGGCGTTGGACGAGCAGGCATCGGAATACTGGAACGACTTCATCCACTACTCGCGCGTGGCGCGGCTGGACCTGGCCGCGAGCAACGGCCAAGCGCTGGTGGACCAGGGACTCGAGGCCGAGGCGCTGCTGGAGGTGATCGAGCAGAGCCCTTACGCCGATTCCTATCCCCGCGACCTGGTCCGCATGCAGAACATGTCCGGCGAGAAGCTGTACGGCATCAAGCAGGTGGCCGTGCAGGTCGAAGAGGCGATCAACGACGCGAAGATCGCGGTCATCCGTGACCCGGCCCGCATCGCCGACGAGATCGACAAGCTGGATCAGGGCCTGCGTGCCCGGAAGATCGCGGTCAGCCGGTTGGTTGAAGCCGGTGAGTACGCGGTGCCGCAGCTCGTCGAGGTCGTGCGTGCCGACTCGGCTCGCAACAAGGAACTGCGTCCGTACGCGATCGAGGCGCTGGTGCAGATGAACCGCCCGGTGGTGCTGCCGCTCAGCGAGTCGCTGGGTTCGTTGCCGCTGGACGCGCAGCAGGACGTGGCGCGTATCCTCGGTCGCATCGGTTACCCGCTGGCGCTGCCTTACCTTAAGGAGGTCGCCGAGCGTCCGGACACGGACGACAAGACGCTGGCGGTGCTGCGTGAATCGATCAGCCGGCTCGTCGCCAAACGCGGCTTGAGCCCGGAGACGGCGGCGTCGGCGTTCTACCTGCTGCTGGCTGAAGACTATTACGCCGGTCGCGAGTCGCTCATCCTCGAGCCGACCGCTTCGCACAACCTGCGATGGATGGTCGACGACGCCGGTCAGCTGACCTACCAGCGCATCCCGACCGAGATCTACATCGACGTGATGACGATGCAGGCCACCAAGCGCAGCCTGAAGCTGAATCCGAACGGCTCGGACGCGCTGAGCCTTTGGCTGGCTTCGAACTTCCGCCGCGAAAACCGTTTGCCGGTTGGCGTGATCGACCCGAGCTACAGCTCGGAGATGCGCAGCCCGCAGTACTACGCGACGCTGGCCGGTCCGGCTCACGTCAAGCCGGTGCTGCGTCGGGCGCTGACCGCCGGTGATTACGAGCTGGCGCTGGACGCGGTGGACGCGCTGTCGGACACGGCCGGCCACGACGTGGTGCTCTACGAAGGCGATTCCCTGATCAACGCGCTGAACGCCCCCGACCGGCGTGTGCGCTACGCCACGGCGTTTACCCTGGCCAAGGCGCAACCGCAGACGCCCTTCGAGGGCGCCGGTCGCGTGGTGCCGGTGCTGGCCGAGGCCGTGCGACAGGACGTCAAGCCCGTCGTCATGGTCGTCGCTGAAGACCAGACCACGATCAACTCGCTGGTCTCGAAGGTTCGCGGCGTGGGCAACTTCGACGTGATCAGCTCGCGCGGCGTGGGGACCAGCGGTGATGAACTGATGACCGTGACGGGCGTCGATGTGGTCGTCATCCAGGGCCCGGCATCCTTTATCAACGCATTCAACGTAGGACGCGGAAGCGTCTACAAGATCGCGGCCTCGCCGCTGGTCGTGCTCGCGGCTCCCGGTGAGCTGACGGCGGTCAACCGTCTGCTCGCCGGTGAGGTGAACGTGGCGATCACGCGACAGGACGCGGGCAACATTGAGATCACCGAGGCGATCAACCAGGCGTTTGATTCGATGCGGGGCGGCGCGATCGATGCCGAGGCCGCGTCGGATTACGCGTTGGAGGCCCTGGGCCTGCTCCGCGAGATCGCGATGGGCTCGCGCGTGTACGACGCGGCACTGGCCAAGCCCGCGCTGATTCTGGCGCTGGGTGACCGGCGTGACGCGGTGGTGCTTGGCGCCGCCCGCGTGCTCAGCGAGGTCGGCGGATCGGACGCCCAGCAGGCCATCGCCGCCGCGGCGCTGAACGGCGACCGCTCCACACAGATGAAGATCAGGCTGTTGGGCTTGCTGTCGAACTGTGCCCGCAAGCACGGCCCCTCGATCACCGAGTACCAGGCCGACCAGCTGCTGAAGCTGGTCAACGAGGCTCGTGGCCCGCTCGCCGACGCGGCTTCGGCGGCCTACGGTGCGCTGAACATGCCCTCGGCACACAGCACCCGTGCCATCCTCGACTGATTGACTCCCTTAAAGAAGTGTCATGCACAACGCGGCCCGCTCGGGTCGCGTTTTTCTTTTGCGCCGTATCACACGGGTTGGCATTCGATTCCTGACACAATGGGTAAGCCTTGACGTTTGTGACGCTTGATTCATGGGCACGGGGCGCAATCGCGTAGACGTTTTTTGCGTCCCATGCGGTTATATCCGTGCTTATCCGGTGTGTTGGAAAACTCATCGAGGTCGTGTGCCGAAGAACCTATCGTTGGGCCCGCATCCGCCGGCTTGAAAGTCAGTCGGAAAACGATCGTGAGTTTGATTAAGTCTCCGTCGTTTCGCGACGAAGACATTGACATGCAGAGTTGGAGGGGAGGAAGGTGGTCTTATGCCACCGGCACTTCCCTTCTGAGAAAAGGTGTTTCGAGTCATAGCGGCAATGAGCTAAGCCGCAGCACAGTTAATTCCGTAATCGGAGGTGTCAGTTATGGAAGCTCGTAAACGTGGTGGTTTCACCCTCGTCGAAATTCTGATCGTGGTCGTGATTCTTGGCATTCTCGCCGCGATCGTCATCCCGCAGTTCACCAACGCCAGTGAATCGGCCAAGGTGAGCTCGCTGATCAGCCAGCTGCAGACCATCCGCAGCCAGCTTGAGTTGTTCCAGGTCCAGCACAACGGCAACTACCCCACGCTGGACAACACCTGGGGCATCATGATTGGCACGAGCTCGGCGACCCAGACCGGCCCCGCCGCCGGTGCCGGTACCGACTTCGGTCCCTATCTGCAGCAGCCGCCCAACAACCCGTTCACGGGCACGGCTACGGTTGCCGCCGACACGTCTGCCGACTGGCAGTACATCGCCGCGTCGGGCCTGATCAAGGCCAACGTCGACATGACCCCCGCTGCCGCTACCGCGCTGGGCATGGACACGACCAACGACGTGAACGCGACCGGTTCCTAATCCGGTTGGTCTGAATCGAATCTCGATCGTGGCGGCCGAAAGGTCGCCACGATTATTCTGGGCCGATGGGACGGAACCCGCTTCGGCCCTTCTGGTCAACGCAGGTGGAAGGCCAAGTTATGAAAACCCGACATGTGTTCAGCCAACGGATCGGGCAGGATTCATACGAACCGGTGCGCGGTGGTTTCACGCTGGTGGAGCTGCTGATCGTTGTCGCCATCCTCGGTATCCTCGCCGCCCTGGTGATCCCTCAGTTCTCGAACGCCAGTGACACGGCCCGCGAGAGCGTGCTCAAGGAAGACCTGCGTAACCTGCGGAGCCAAACCCTTGCCTATGCGATCGAGCACAACGATGTACCGCCCGGTCACCCCGGCGGCGACGTCGGTGTCGCGGCGACCGAGGCGACCATGATCGCTCAGTTCACCAACCCCACCAACAACAGCGGCACGACCGGTCCTTTGAACGACCCGAGCTTCCGTTTCGGTCCCTACATGCGGATCATCCCCGAGAACCCGATCAACAACCTGGCGACGGTCCGTGTGATCGGCGCCGGCGCATTCCCCTCCGACCCGGCCGGCACGCACGGCTGGGTTTATCAGCCCTCCAGCAAGGCCTGGGCGGCGGACTGCACCGGTTCGGACGACAACGGCGTGCGCTACTTCGATTATTGAACCCGGTCAGAGGCCCCGGATGCGACGAATCGAACAACCCTGTGATGATGTGACGCCTCGCCGAGTTCGGCGGGGCGATTTCATATCGAGTCGGGTCCGGATAACCCGTCGTCGGTTTCGGAGCGTTCGAGAGCAGATATCGAAAGCCGTTTTCGAAACGGAGTTTCCCTATAGCGGCCGGTTAATTGGACCTGCAAGAAAACCGATAGGGAGCCAAGGAGGCACCGTCTGCGCGTGTGCCGCGAGAGACGTATTGGTGACGAGAGTCTGTCCGTCCGAATCGGCGGCAGCGAACTGAAAGGAAAACCCATGGGATCCATCCGCTACCTGAACACGATCCTGACGGTGCTGACTGTGTTGCTGGCGCTGCAGCTGTGGATTGGCGCGGCATCCGGCCCCGAGCTGGCGACGCCCGCGTATGCGCAGGGCATCCCCGATTCGGGCGCCCAGCGTCAGCAGATCGTCGATCAGCTGAAGCTGTTGAACAAGCGCACCGCGGAGATGACCGGTCTGATGAAGTCGGGTCAGCTGCGCGTGCTGGTTACGGAAGTGCCCGAGATCGATGAGGACGAACGCCGCAAGTAAGCGGCAGGAGCCACCACATGCAACTGCCTTTTGAAGCCCATCGCGCGTTTCGTGGTCGCCACGGATTCACCATCATCGAGTTGATGGTGTTGCTGGTGATCCTGGGCATCGCCGCGGCGCTGGTCGTGCCGCACATCGCGTCGAGCTCGACGTTTGAGGCGCAGGGCGCGGCGCGTGCGATCATGGCCGATCTGTACACCGCGCAGAACGGCGCGATCTCAGAGCAGGTGGTCCGCAAGGTGATCTTCGATGTGGCCAACGACCGGTACAGCGTGACGGATGCGACGGACACGCCTCTGGCCGCGTCGTGGCTCGGCGGGGCCTACACCGTCGACTTCGGTGCGCAATCGTCATTTAAGGGAGTCAGTATCTCCGCCGCGGATTTCGGCGGATCGACGACCGTCAGCTTCGATGAGCTCGGCACGCCCAGCAGTGGCGGCACGATCGACATCCGGGCCGGCGGCCTCACATACAGAATTACGGTGACTGCATTTACGGGTCGGGTCACCGTGGACCAGGTGGTGTCGGGAGGTTGAGTGTGTTCGGACTATTGAGTCAACACAAGCATTCGATGATCGGGCTGGATATCGGGAGTTACTCGATAAAGATGATCCAGTTCGTCAGACAGGGGTCGGACCTGGCGGTCTCCGCCAGCGGGTGCTACCGGTTCAGTGAGCCGCTGCCCGAATCGGGTCGGCGCCGTCACGAGATGCTCGTGGAGGCGTGCAGCAAGCTGAGACAATCGGCGCCGTTTGTCGGCGATCGCGTGGTCAGCGCCCTGTCCAGTGAGAGCGTGAACTACAAGAACATCCGCTTGCCGCACATGCCCCCCGGCGAACTGGCTGAGGCGGCCAAGTGGGAGGCGATCGATCGGCTGGGTGTCGATGAGAACGAAGCCCAGATCGATTTCATCAACGCCGGTGAAGTCCATCATGGCGACGAGGCGCGCGACGAGCTGATCGTCTTCGCGGTCTCCAACGAACGCATCAAGCAGCACATGGACACGCTGATCGAGGCCGGCCTGCGTCCGATCGCCATCGAGACGACGCCGACCGCGCTGTGCCGGTCGATGGCGCAAAGCGCCCGACGCCAGGACGACGACCAGCAGGTGCGCGTGTTGGTGGATGTCGGCGCCGGTTTCAGCGACGTGTTGATCCTGCGCGGCAGCCGCGTGCTGTTCTACAAGCCGATCGAGATTGGCGGACGCGCGTTGACCGAGGCGGTCGCTAAGGAACTGAATCTGTCCGAACAGGACGCGTGGGAGGTCCGGCGCAAGCTCGTCGAGGGCTTTGTCGATGCGGATCACGACCACAAGCTGTTCGGTTCCACGCGTCGCGAAGACGTCCAGCGTGCGGTGAAGGACGCGACGCGTCCGATCCTGACCGACCTGGCCCGCGAGATCGGTCTGTGTCTGCGCTACTACTCGGTCACGTTCCGCGGGGCGCGGCCCGACAAGCTGACGCTGGTCGGCGGCGAGAGCCGAAACACGCACCTGTCGCAGATTCTCGGCGACGAACTGGAAATCGACACCGAAAACGCCAGCCCGCTTTCGGGTTTCGACCTTGAGGCGTTTGAAA
>JANQJT010000078.1 GCA_028281485.1 Phycisphaeraceae bacterium | reverse complement strand
AGCTGCTGCATGTCGGGGGTGGGTTGGAGGATGAGGGGTGCGGAGAAGTGTCCTGCGGTTTGCAGGTCGTGGAGGGCGCGGACGATTTGTGAGTAAGAGAGGTTGAAGCCGGGTGTTGGGTTTCGGTGGTCGGGGTCGTGGGCGAGGAGGTAGATGAGGTTGGCGACGGTGGGCGCGATTTGTTGCGAGCGGCTTCCGGATGAGCCCTGGGAGAGGTCGTCGGATTTGTGGTAGACGGCGGCGAGCTCTTCGCCGGCGTTGAAGCGGACCATGAGGGGGAGGGAGTCGGGGACGTAGAGGAGGGGTTGGTTGAGGGGGAGCATCTCCTGGAATATGACGATGCGTGGGTTTTGTGATCGTGTGACGTAGACCATGGGTTTGTCGCATCGGACGAGGGAGAGGGTGAGCTTGTCACCGAAGGGTCTGTTGGTGACGGCGGCGTCGGCGGCGCGGTCGAGTCCGTCGAAGGCGGCGAGGCGGACGAGCGTGTCGTCGTTGTCGACGAGTGTGCGGAGCATGGTGCCGAGGTGGTAGTCGTTGGGTCGCGACTGGAAGAGGACGCCGAGCAGGACGGTGGCGCGTTCGGCTGCGCCGGGCTGGTTGTCTTGTGCGATCTGGAAGAGGTGTTCTGCGGCGCGGTTGTCGCCGAGTCTTGCGCCGGCTTCGAGGCAGGTGATGCGTGTGATGGGGTCGGTGTGTGTGTAGTTGCGTTGGAGCTTGGGGATGATGGAGCGGCCCATGGCTTCGAGTGCGAGGGCGATGCGGTCGGCGTGTTTCTTGTTTTGGGGTTGTTGGAGGACGGTGATGAGGTAGTCGGCGGTTTGCTGGTTGAAGGCGTCGGTGGGGTTGACGTAGAGGTGTGAGACGAGCTCGAGCATGCGTGTGGGGTCGGCCTGGAAGCGTTGGAGGACGTTGAGCTGGATGAACTGGTCGTTCTTTGCGACGGCGAGTGGGAAGCGGTCGCCGGCGAGTTGGGGGAAGCGGCCGTTGATGCGTTCGGCGATCTGGTGGGCGCGCTGGTATGAGGGGATGCGGAGTTGGAGGACGAGGGGGCGGTCCTGTGTGACGGAGCCTCCGCCGGGTATGACGGCGGCGCGTTGGTTTTCGTCGTAGGAGGCGGACTGTGAGAAGGGGTTGGTGAAGAGTTGTCCGTTGGCTTTTGCGATGGGGAGCGTGGCGGGCATGGAGGAATCGATGCCGCCGATGGAGAGATCGGTGGTGTAGAGTCGTCCGCCTTCGAGGCTGGTGGTGTCGGCGTCTTGCGGTAGTGCGACGATGTTGAGGTCGAAGGGTGTGCCGCGTGGTGAGCCGGGTGGGATGACGCCCTGGACGGCGACGACGGCGGTGCGTGGTGAGTTGAGCAGTGCGTCGGGTGCGATGTGGTCGAACTCGCCTTGTCCG
Organism: Phycisphaeraceae bacterium; assembly: GCA_028281485.1. Classification (GTDB taxonomy): domain Bacteria; phylum Planctomycetota; class Phycisphaerae; order Phycisphaerales; family Zrk34; genus JANQHD01. The sequence goes on along the minus strand of JANQJT010000078.1, from coordinate 371 downwards.
AGTCCGCGTTTGGTCATTTCGTTGGTCATGTAGGCGCGGATGGAGGGGGGGATGGTGGAGGAGCCGGTGTTGTCGAGGTCGACGACGAGGCCGAAGCCGGAGACGAGTGTGGGGCGGTAGCCGCCGACGACGGTGACGGAGCCGATGGTGGTTCTGAGGAAGTCGGGCCCGTCGTATGTGGGCAGCGGGGGCGGGGCGGGTTTGGCGACGACGGTTTCGGGTTTGTCTGAGCAGGCGGAGAGGGCGAGGCACGTGATGAGAGTGAGGATTGCGAGCGGTGTGAGTTTTTTCATGGTCGTGCCTCGATGGCGGCGCGTTTTGTTGCGCGGCGTGTTTTGTTGGCCTGGGACGGCCGGGGGGAGGGTATTATA
>JANQJT010000073.1 GCA_028281485.1 Phycisphaeraceae bacterium | reverse complement strand
GTTGGGATGTCGCTATGTGTGGAGGGCAGGGGTGCCGCTTGCTGAGGCGCGCGGCTCGTTGGGATGTCGCTATGTGCGGAGGGCAGGTGTGCCGCTTGCTGACACGCGCGGCTCGTTGGGATATCGCTATGTGTGGAGGGCAGGGGTTCATATGGTGGGTGAGTTCTTGTGTCATTGCGTTGGGGATTTTAGCCGCCGCCGACGAGTGTGACGACCTCGACGGTGTCGTTGGGGCTCAGGGTGTGTGTGTCGTGTTGTTTTTTGGGGATGACGGCTTTGTTGACTTCGACGGCGAGGGGTTGGCCGGTGAGGTCGAGGTCGGCGATGAGGTCGGTGATGGAGGGGGAATCGGGGGTGAGGGTGTGTGGCTGGCCGTTGAGTGTGATGGTGGTGGGCATGGGGGCAATGATAGCAGTGGGGGGCGGGGTTTTCACTGCGGGGTGTTCCAGGTGACGGCGTCGGTTGTGACGTGGATGGTGATGTCGTCTGCGAGCTCGAATCGTCTTGTGTGGCCGTCGTTGTCGGCGGCGGCGAGAGCGATCTGTTCGACGGTGCGAGCGGGCAGTGCGTCGGCGGGCAGGCCGAGGTGCCTTGTGATCTGTACGATGAGCGGTCGGAGTGTTGACGGGGGGAGATCGCGGGCGGTTTGTCGCGTGATGTGTGCGGTGTCATCGGTGATCTGTGCGTGTTGGGAGAGCAGGTCGTGTGTGAGGTCGTCGAGCATTTCCTGGGCGTCGGCGAGGGCTTGTGCGGCGGTGTCGGCCTTGAGTGCGGCGTCGGGGCGGAGTTCGTTGATGATGGGGAGGATGTCGTGTCGGAAGCGGTTTCGCCAGCGGTTGGTGTCGAGATTGGTGGGGTCTGCGCAGGGTGTGATGTTGTATTCATCGCAAAGCGCGAGGCATTGTTGGTGGGTGGTGCGGAGCAGCGGGCGGATGACGGTCTGATGGTAGAGGGTGCGTCGTGCGAGGATTCCGGTGAGGCCGGCGAGTCCTGAGCCGCGGACGAGGCGCATGAGAAGTGTTTCGAGCTGGTCGTCTGCGTGGTGCGCGGTGACGGTGGCGTCGGCGTCGATGGTGTTGTAGGTGTGGGCGAGGGCGTGGTAGCGGGCGTCGCGCGCGGCGGCCTCGTTGTCGGGGGGGTAGACGTCGCGCGTGGTGTGTGGGAGGTTGAGTTTTTGTGCGAGGTCAGCGACAAAGGCTGCGTCGTGGTCGGCGTCGGGTCTGAGGTGGTGGTTGACGTGTGCGACGTGGAGGTCGAGTTGCCAGGGTTTGGTGGGGGCGAGGGCGTGTAGGGCGAGGAGGAGGGCGGTGGAGTCGGCTCCGCCGGAGACGGCGAGGAGGAGGCGGTCTCCGGGATTGACGGCGCAGCGTGAGCGGAGGGCGAGCGAAATTGCTTTGACGAATGGGTGGTTAGCGGGGATCATATGTTATCACTTTACTGCAAGGATGCATTTTAGCACGGCCTATGGAACCTGCCGCTCAACGTGTCATCGAGGTAGTGACGAATGTGGACGACGCCACCGGCGAGGTGGTGGGCGATGCGATTGAGCGGCTGATGGGTGCGGGTGCGTTGGATGCGTGGGGGACGGGGGTGGTGATGAAGAAGGGGCGTCCGGGCGTGATGGTTTCGGTGCTTTGTCCCCCGGAAGACAAGGGGCGATTTGTTGACCTGCTTTTGGAATTGACGGGGAGTTTTGGGGTTCGTGTGCGTGAGTGGGAGCGAGAGGTGTTGGAGCGTCGGCACGAGACGGTGGAGACGGGGTACGGGCCGGTGCGAGTGAAGGTGGGGAGCCGGGGGGGCGAGGATGTTTCTGCGAAGGCGGAGTTTGAGGATGCGAGCGAGGCGGCGCGCGAGGCGG
>JANQJT010000105.1 GCA_028281485.1 Phycisphaeraceae bacterium | reverse complement strand
CCTGGCGTTCGCGGCCATCACGCTGTCCAAGGACATGACCGGCGAATGGCTCAAGAGCCTGTTCCAGGTCATCTGCATCTCGCTGGGGCTGAGTTGGGTCTTCGCCATCACGGTCACGCCGTACCTGTGCGTCGCGATCCTCCCGGCCGACGTCGATCGCAAGGCCGGTCCGCACGACAATTTGTTCTATCGCGCGTACCGGCGGTTCGTCGGGATGTGCATCGACCATCGCTGGCTGTCGCTGGCGGCGATCGTGGCCTTGCTGATGGTCGCGATTTGGGGCTTCGGGTTCGTCAAGCAGGACTTCATGCCGGACATGAACCGCCCGCAGATCACGGTGGACGTTTGGATGCCCGAAGGCACGCACATCGAACGGACCGCCGACGAGGTGGCGGCCGTCGGTGAGTACGTGCGCAGCCTGGATGGCGTGAAGGACGTGGCGAGTTTTGTCGGTCGCGGCCCGCTGCGGTTCCTGCTGACCTACGAGCCGGAGATGCCCAACGGCGCCTACGGCCAACTGCTGGTCAGCCTGGATGATTACCGAAAAATCCCGGCGCTCCGCGCGCACCTGACCAATTACTTGAACGAACACCACCCGGCGGCGATCACGAGCGTCGACGCCTTCAAGCTCGGCCCCGGCGGCGGCGCGGTGGTCGCCCGGCTCAGCGGCCCGGACGCCGATGTCCTGCGCGAACTCGCGGAGAAGGTCAAGGCGGTCATGTGGGCCCACGACAACACCCGCAGCATCCGCACCGATTGGGGCCGGCCGGTCAAGGTCCAGGCGATTCACCTGGCCGACGCGCGGGCGCGCGAGGTTGGCGTCACCCGGCCGGAGCTGTCGCGGTCGCTGGCGATGAACTTCTCCGGGGCCGCGGTCGGCGTGTACCGCCACGAGGACGACCTGTTACCCATCGTGCTCCGCATGCCCGAAGCGCAACGGCAAGGGATACAGAACGCCGCCAACGTCAACGTCTGGAGCGGGGCGCGACGCGACTGGGTTCCCATCGAGCAGGTCACCGACGGCCGAACCGTTCGGTGGGAGACCCCGGTGATCCACCGCCTCGATCGCATGCGTGTCCTGCGTGTGTCGTGCAAGCAGGTCCACGGCACGACCGACGGCCTGCTGCGACAGCTGCGCCAACCGATCGAAGGCATCGACCTGCCCGACGGCTACACGCTGGAGTGGGGCGGCGAGCACGAAGAACAGGTCGAAGCCAACACGAAACTCATGTCGAACGTCCCGATCGCGTTTGCCGCGATGTTCCTGATCACGGTCTTGCTGTTCAACACGCTGCGCCACCCGCTGATCGTCTTCCTCACGCTGCCGCTGGCGGTGATCGGGGTGACCTGTGGGATGCTCCTGGCCGACAAGCCGTTCGGGTTCATGGCCATGCTGGGTTTCCTGAGCCTCGCGGGGATGCTGATCAAGAACGTGATCGTGCTGCTCGACCAGATCAACCTGGAATTGGCCGGCGGCAAGCGGCCGTACCGCGCCGTGATCGACTCGGCGGCGGGGCGTGTGCGGCCGGTGTGCATGGCGGCTTTTACCACGGTGCTCGGCATGACGCCGCTGTTGTGGGACGCCTTCTTCGCCCCGATGGCGGTGACGATCATGGGGGGGTTGACCTTCGCCACGGTGCTCACGCTCGTCGTCGTGCCCGTGTTGTACAGCACCTTTTTCAGGGTGCACAAGGAGGAGGCGACCTCATGAAACGCCGACAGAAAATGGTCGTCTGTGCCTTGGTGGTTTGTCTTGGCCTAATGGGTTGCGTCTCGAAACAGGAGGTGCGGAGAGCCATCAGCTCCACGCGCGTGCAGGCGTATCACCAGTGGGAACGAGCCCGGGAGGAACCCGACCGGCAAGAGCCGCGCCTGGACGGCCGGCTATCGCTTGAGGATGCGCTGAAGCTGTCGTTGTTGCACAACAAGTCGCTACAGGCGGTCGTGCAGGAGCGCGACGTCGCGCGTGGGCGCGTCCTGTCATCGCACCGGGGCCTGTTGCCGACCGTGTCTTTGCTCGGTTCGTACACCCGCCACGACGACGACGCGTACGACAAACACGCCATGGGCGCGCTGGACGAATACGCCGCCGGCATCAAGGTGACGCAACCCATCTTCCGAGGCGGCGCCACCGTGGCCGAGCTCAGGTCGGCCCAGCTGTTCGCGTGCTACAGCGACGAACGGGTTCGCGAGCAAACCGAAACGACCTTGTACGAGGTCACGTCCGGTTACTACCGCGTCCTGCTTGCGCAGCAACTGCTCGAGGTCACCCAGGACGCCGTGACGTCCGCCGAGTCTCACCTGACCGAGGTGTCGCGCAAGCGGGACAGCGGGGCGGCCACCGAGTACCACGTGCTCCGCGCCCGCGTGGACGTGTCCTTGTACCAGGCGCAGATGATCCAGCAGCGCAACGCGCTGAACCTGGCCACCACGCAGCTGCTGAAAGACATGGGGGCTCACCAGGACAGCGCCATCGAACTGTCGGGCCAGCTCGTGTACCGCCCCGCCCGGCCCGAGTTCCAGCGGATGGTCAAGTTGGCGTTTTACAACCGCCCGGATTTGGGCCAGGCCCAGGCCAACGTGCACATGAGCGAGGAAGTGATACGCGTGGCGGCCAGCCGTTACTGGCCCCAGGTCAACGCGTTCGCGACCGGCGGCTTGTCTCGCCCCGAGCCGTACGCGTCTATGCATGATGAATGGGATTCACACGCCTCGGTCGGGATATCCGTTGAGCTGCCGTTGTTCGATGGCCTCCAACGGGAAGGCCAGCTGGTCGAGAGCAAGGCGTTGCTGCGTCAACGGCAGTTCGAGTTGCTCGACGTTCAGGAGCGGGCCGTGCTGCAGATCCGCCAGGCGATCCTGAGCCTGCGCGATGCGGAACAGTTCGTCGAGTCTCAACAGATGAACCTCCAACTTGCTACGGAAGGGCTTCGCCTGGCGGAGGTCGGGTACCGCAACGGCGTGAACACGGAGATCGACGTGACCGATGCGCGTTCGTCGCTGACCCGCGCAAAGGGTTTTTACTACCAGGCCATCCACGACCACGCGATCGCCAGGCTGCTGTTGCAGAAGTCGACCGGGGTGTTGAGCCCGACCGACCAACTTGAGGTGAGTTTGACCGGGGGTTTATCCCCCGAACCATCCGTATCTGATGAGCCCGAACATGAAGAACACCCATGAGCGCAACCGCCACAAGCTGCCACGGGAATCGTGGCGGAAGGAATCGGCCGGCGCCACGACGAACGATCATCCATGCAAGCGAGGTAGCCCGAGAATGAACCCGATGCTGATCCCCACCCTCGTCATGGGGGTCGTGGCCGTGGGCCTCGTCCTGTACGCACACCGGCAGGGTGTGCACGTCCAGGGTTTCAAACAGACTTACAAGATGGTCTTGCAGATCCTCCCCGTGGTGGCCTGCGTGCTCGTCGTTGCGGGCATGCTCCAGGTGCTCATCTCGCCCGCGTGGTGCTCCAAGTGGATCGGCACGACCTCGGGATTGAGGGGCATCATCATCGGTTCCGTGGCGGGCTGCCTGGCGCCCGGCGGCACGCTGGTCACCCTGCCGATCGCCGCCGCGTTGCTGCGCTCCGGCGCCGGGGTCGGGACCATGGTGGCCTTCATGACGTCGTGGTCGTGTTGGATGGCCATGCGGCTGCCGATCGAGGTCGGCATCCTGGGTTGGAAGTTCACCCTGGTCAGGCTCGTGTCCACGGCGGTGCTGCCCGTCATCGCCGGCCTGATCGCCCACGTGTTGTTCGCCGAAGTCGAAGCGTTCTGAATGGAAATCGGATTGCGGGCACACCGCCGACGCGCTAACCACTCTAACCACCAAAGAAGGTGTTTGATGCAGATAGCCAAACCAACACACAGTTACGAACCACTGGAAACCGTTCTTATGGGAGGGCTCGTGGCCGGCGCAATCGTCGAGTCGGTCCGCTTGGGGGTGTACGACTTGCTGGAAATGCCCCACACCGTGGACGAACTGGCGGTCACGATCGGTACCGACCGGATTGCAACCCAGACCCTTTTGGATCTGCTTGTTTGCAGGGGTTTGGTCGAGCAACACTGCGGCATGTACGCCAACACGCCGCCGGCGTCGGAGTTTCTCGTCAGCACTTCCCCGTTCTACCAGGGCCAGGCGATCGAGTTGCACCAAGCGAGCTACGACTATGTGACGAGCAACCTGCCGGGCCTGCTCAAACAACCCGGCCAGGCTCGCTGCCAGATCAGGCGGAAGTTCACCTCGGACAAGGCGCTCGAAGGCGTCGCACAACACGCCATGCGGGGCAGCCTACAGGACGCCGTCGAGTTCATCGCGGCGTTGCCGGGCTTTACCGTGATGCGGCGGATGTGCGACGTCGGCGGAAACCACGGACGCTACGCCACGGCGCTGCTGGACCGCAACCCGATGATGTCGGCTCAGCTCGTCGACCTGCCGAACGTGGTCGACGTCGTCAAGGCCTACTGCCGCGACGCCGGCTGCGCAGACCGGCTGGCCGTGCTGCCGATCGACCTGAAGACCGACACGCTGCCGCGAAACGACTACGATCTGGTGCTGGTTTCGCACGTGCTTCAGATCTTCAGGGACACGCTGGACGAAACCGTGCAGCGGATCGCCGCGAGCGTGGCGCCCGGCGGCTGGTTCGTCTCACACCACATGAACCCGGACGGCGGGGCCGCCCCCGGTACCAAGGCCACATTGGACTTCATGTACCACGCCATGGCGAAGGTCGACCACTTCATCCACCAGGACGAACTGGAACGCGCACTCAAGCGTGTGGGCTTCACGCGATTTGTCGCTGGCGGCACGGGGTCCGGAAACATCAACCTGATCCTGGCGGGGCAGAAAGACTAGGGGCGGCTACTTTCTGATCCGTCGTATCCGAGTTGGCTGCCGGGCGTCGCCGACGCATGCGCCTTGGCGGCGGAGAGTATTGGCCTCTATCCACGTGCATGATGCGTCTTCGATCGGTGCTGACGATGGAGGACCGAGGATTCAGTGGGCGTTTGCTGCAGTGTTCACGACTGCGCTTGCGGGCAATGGGGTGGTCAAGAATCAAGAAACGCCCGCAAGGCACTGTGATTCAGCAGCTTGCGAGCGCTTTAAATTCGTAACGGTATCTCCGGACCACCAATCGAACTTATCTTTGAAGCCGTGTCTGCAGATAGGATTCAGTCTCTTTAGTCTGAACCGGCATCATACGCTCGCATGGGCTCAAGTGGGATGACCCCTGCGATCAATTTGTAGCATTTCTTTGGCTTGTTTTTTGGTGACAGATGGTGTTTCCATGGCCGCGTTAAGCTCAAGAGAAGCGCGCACGGCCCCTCTGCAGGTCCCGTAAGCGATTGGGTGAAGTTCTCATCCGTCACCCGTAGCCCGTAGTCTCTACCTGAACGGGTACGGAATTGCCCTACCCACTTATCCTTGGCCTGCTCGAATTGAACATTGCGAGCATGGATCAATTGAAGCGATTTCCATCGCGACCGGCCGTGCCGTTGCAGCTTGAAGACTCGCTCGGGAATTGCTTCAGAGTCAACTGTCCCAAGTATCCTGTCGTCAGACTCGCAGAACCGGCGCACTTCATCAGGTTTCCACCTGCTCACCCGACTCCAACTCTGAGTGCAGTATCGGTTTTCAGCTTGATATGGAACAACAGCATCGCCTTGTGTAAACGGGATGCGGATCACATCCAATGGTCTGATCTCTCGGCCGTCCAGATTGATCCATTCACTTGGAATCGCCTGGGTGCCTGCGGCCACAGGCCGAACAAGGCGTTGCGTGGCAAGGTCAATTCCCGCAATACATCGTGCATTCTCCTTCGGTGAGTTTGCTAAGCACAGAACACTCGAAGTCGCCATTCTCTCTCCCCCCATAGACGACACGACACGCGGGCGCACAGAACAACCGTGGCCGTATTTCGTGGCCTACTCGTGTTTAAATTCTTAGAACAACCGCGTCAGGTCACAGACACGGATCAGAGTGATTACAGGTGCTGGATCATGAGATCGGGCCACACCCGCTGAAGGTATTCAGCGGCCAGTCGGCGATGACATTGCTCAGGGGTCGGCTCCGCACACAGCAGGCAGCCGCCGTCGATATCACCCGACTTTAAATCCTGATGAGGCTGGCGACGGTCAAGAATGGACGTGTATTCATCGACGTATTCAGCCCATGAGATCTCGCCCTCCTTGTAGCCGTTGAGCAACTGCTTGGAAGGTGCGAAGGCAGCTAGATGAAGGTAGTCCGCTCCAACGAGAGATCGAAGAAAAAACGGCAGGTCGCTTTTCTTGGTGTACCCGGCGAGTTGTGAGCTGTTGTAGAGCCTCACATCTAAAACACGCCGGACACCCGCGCCCTTCAAAATCGTGAAAAACTGCTCAGCGGTTTTGCCAGCGAATCCGATTGTAAAGATGCGTTGTGGGGCATCGCTCATGAGATTCAATCCTGGCATCCTAGCCCTTGAGTAATCGGCTTACACAGATGGGTGAGAATCAATCAGTATGCGCACCACAGAGCCGGATTACAAGGGTTTCATTAAGCTAACGCCAAGTCACAGCTAGACTAGTAGGCGGTTATAGAATCTTGAAATCTGAAGTTGCGTAGACTTTTCTGGTGCGCATGTTTAGAGGCAGCATCCGCACACATGAACTCAGCTGTCGCGACAGGTATTGGACAGTCCTGTTTTTTCCAAACCGCATATGGCTTAAGCAATCCCAAGCGAGATGGCTTGTCAATGTGTGAATCAGCGTCACAAAAACAACAAGCCCCATGTCACTAAGTACATGGGGCGTTGTGTTTCCGTTTCGGAAGCGGTATCTGCGGGTCGCCAATCGAACGGCTTGAGAGCCAATCTGCTCGATGCACTCATCGAGTACCTGCTAGAACACCCTGACCAGACCCCCATCTAACGGACAATTTGTCCTTGAAAGGTATCCCCGGCCCCTTCCCGGGCCGGGGAAGGGTACCAATCGTCATTCAGCCTTGAATGACAACACGTTATGAATATTTTGAATTAGATTTTGGCTCCGACTCCGTCCGGTTGTCTGCTTCCACACCTCGCCCCGCTCACGCGGGTCTCGGTGCCATGGTCAACCGTCCGGCTCTCGGCGGTT
>JANQJT010000308.1 GCA_028281485.1 Phycisphaeraceae bacterium | reverse complement strand
CACCACGCCCCGGGTTCTGACGCCGCGACATGAACACGCCGTCCCGACCCGGCGACCACAGCAGCGCCCCGCTCGATCGCACGCGGTCGTCCGCGTCGTTGGCGCCGTTCGGCGAAGCCCCCGCGGTCAGATCGCTCCGCGCCGGATCGATCACCGCCATCGCCATGTTGGCGTTGGAGATCGGCTCACTCGTCGCGCCCTTGGGCACGTGAAACAGCAGCGACTCACGCTGCGGCCAGTGCTGACCCGTCGGAGTCACCAGCGCCGGCGGTGAGATCAACATCCGGTAAGGCAATCGCGAGAACACGTGCGGCCGACGATCGCTGTAGGACACCGGCACCACGCCATCGCGGTCCGGCCGGTAGTAATGCACCGGCAGTTGTGTCACGGGGTCCAGCAACTCGGGCATCGTGTTGAGGTAACGCGGGTCCGTGCTCTTGATCACCCCCAGCTCGCCCCGCTTCGGCAGATAGTACGCGCCGTACCGAATGAGCCGATCACTCAAACCCTCCGCGTCATACCAGGCCAGGTCAATCACGCGATCGGATGGAACGCCCGGCAACCGGAAAGGCCGCGTCGCCGCTTCCGACTCGACCATCCCCCCCATCAGCGACAGCATCAGGTTCTCATTGCCGTTGAATCGAGCCGCGAAGGCCCCGCGCCGCCACCGGTCCCGCTCGAAGTAGCCCGGCCAATCCCCGTGGTCTCGCCGGTACGCATCGATCGCCACGCCAATCGAGATCAGGCGCTCCTCGGTCGCCACCTGTTGCGACTTCCAACGCGCCGCCTGCAACACCGGCAGCAACACCGACACGCCGATCAGGACGACCAGCAGAACGAACACGACTTCCACCGCCGTCCAACCATATCGCGGATGACTGTTCCGTCCCGTGTTCATGGCGCCCCCCCGCTGTCTGCCCGACGCCGTCTGACACACGCCGCGATCAGCCGCCCCACCAGGTAAACGACCAGCGCCCCCGCCACACCCAGCGAATGCGCGACCACGTCCAACCACTCCGACCGACGACCGAAGCTCGCCTGGACCATCTCCATCAGCGGTTGCGACGCCAGGAAAAAGACCGTCACGACAACCGTCGACCACCACCACGCGATCCGCATACCCAGCGGCCGAGCACACAAACCCAGCAGCACCATCCCAAACCCCGCGTATGCGTGGATCGACTTGTCCAGCTTGCCGTGCACCTGCCAGTGAGGCCAGTGGTACAGCCACCCAGGCGGCACCTGATCGCGATCGATCGAATCCATCACAAAACGCAAGCACGCCAGCGCCAACCCCACCCGCGCGCCCCACACGATCGCCATCCACCCGCCCGACCGCCCGCTCCAACACACCGCACCGACCCACACCACCGCACCCATCGCCACGACCAGCCACGACGCGTCCCACACCCCCTGCATCGACGCGCGACACACACTCCACACCGCCACCCCCACCGCGCCGCACCCCGCCCCCAACAAAACCCGCCGCGACCGCGCCATCCCGCTCGGCATCGCCGCGATCAGCAGCAGCGTCACCAACCCCACGCACGCAAAGCACCGCACCGCGTCCAGCGGCAGCGCCAGCAAATCCGACCGACTCAGATCCCCTCCCCACATCGCATCGACCGCCGCCGTCCCCGTCGCGACCAACACCACCAACCACCGCGCACGTGCCCCCACCCCGCTTGGCAACCCGAGCGGCTCACCCCCACCACCGATCGCCGGTGCGCCTCCGTCTAATCCGTCCTGTCGCGTGGGCATTAACATCTATATCGTGTGATCGCCGCCTCCCGGCCAGTGTTCTCACCGGTCATACGCTCCCGGCCCAACGTCGGATCGCCCCAACCCTCACCTACCGGTCTGCCCCGATTCCGTTCAATCACCCCCGCAATCTGGTCGAAATAATACCCACCCTACACACCCCATCGAACCCGTAGCTTCACAGAACGATCAAACATTTGCCGCTAACCGGCGTAACAGCTAAAACTACGGCCGATTTGGGCCACACCCCCAGAAATCCACAGGGTTGGAGCAGAAAATGAGCGACGCGAGTACCCGGCTTTCCGAACAGATCAACAACCGCAGCGCCAAGGTCGGCATTATCGGCCTCGGTTACGTCGGCCTGCCCCTGGCACGCGCCTTCCACGAGGCCGGCTTCCCTGTCATGGGCTTCGACGTCGACCCCAAGAAGTGCGAGCTGCTCAACGCCGGTGAAAACTACCTCAAGCACCTCGGCGAAGACTACGTCAAGTCCCTGGCCGACTCCGACCGCTTCGAGCCCACCACCGACTTCGGCCGCCTCGGCGAGCCCGACGCCCTGCTCATCTGCGTACCCACCCCCCTCGGCAAGCACTTCGAGCCCGACCTCTCCTACGTCCTGGACACCACCGAGGCCATCGCCAAGACCCTCCGCCCCGGCCAGCTGGTCACCCTCGAGTCGACCACCTACCCCGACACCACCCGCGGAGAGATGCTGCCCATCCTCGAGGCCGGCGGCCTCAAGTGCGGCACCGACTTCTTCGTCGCCTACTCACCCGAACGCGAAGACCCCGGCCGCCAAAGCCACAACACCCAGACCATCCCCAAGCTCGTCGGCGGCATCGACAAGGTCTCCGGCGACCTGGCCACCGACCTCTACCGCTTCGCCATCACCGAGGTCATCGCCGTCGAGTCGGCCGAGGTCGCAGAGGCCGCCAAGCTCCTGGAAAACATCTACCGCGCCGTCAACATCGCGCTGGTCAACGAGATGAAGGTCGTGCTCACCAAGCTCGGCATCGACGTCTGGCAGGTCATCGACGCGGCCAAGACCAAGCCCTTCGGCTTCCAGGCCTTCTACCCCGGGCCCGGCCTCGGCGGGCACTGCATCCCCATCGACCCGTTCTACCTGACCTGGAAGGCCAAGGAGGTCGGCCTGCCCACCCGCTTCATCGAGCTGGCCGGCGAGGTCAACCACGCCATGCCCGACTACGTCATCCAACGCACCGTCCACGCCCTCAACAACCAGGGCAAGGCCATCAAGGACGCCAAGGTGCTCGTGCTCGGCCTGGCCTACAAGCCCGACGTCGATGACGTCCGCGAGAGCCCCAGCGTCGAGCTCATCGAACGCCTCGCCGCCCTCGGCGCCGACGTGGTCTACAACGACCCCCACGTCCCCGAGACCCCCACCATGCGCAAGTACAACCTCCGCATGAACAGCGTCGACATCTCGCCCGAAAACCTCAAGAAGTACGACTGCGTCCTGATCGCCACCAACCACGCCGTCTACAACTACGACGAGATCGCCGCCAACGCGCAGCTCGTCGTCGACACCCGCGGCGCGATGCGTGGCCAGGAAGGCGACCACATCGTCAGCGCGTAGCACCACATAACGATCAACCCGTCACCAGATGTGTCACACGGTTTACGGTATCGCTGCGCCTAGCCGAACATGATCGGCGGGCAGGGCAGCTTCGACCAGTCGCCACGTTCCAGCCGGCGCAGCCGAATCGATTCCAGTTCCTCGACCAGCATGTCCGCCTGCTGATCCAGCAAACGCGGGTTGTGGTGTTGCACGTCGCCCCCCTCATCGACATCCATCCGCTCGACGACGATCTGCCAGACCTGGTGGCGCAGCTGTGAGACGGGTCGGTTGCAATGGCTGTGCATCAGCGCAACGAGCATCGGCAGGCAGCCGCGCAGGGCCGACGCCCAATCCTCGCCGACGCGCACCGTGATCGCGCGCATCAACTCGCTTTCGGATTCCACATCGAACGGGTTTTGATCACACCCAACCATTGACCGACCTCCGTTTCGGACTCGGCCCGACCTGACCAATAAGCTGATTGTATGTCACGCTGCGCCAGCTAAACAACAAAAAAACACCGCGATTACCCGCATCAACCGCTCCCGGCAAAACGCAGCGCCCGGTGAACCAACGCGGAACAAAAAGCGGCCGCGTTTCATACACGCGACCGCTGAGAGGTCCAAACTTTAGAGCCGACTTGTCGGTTAAATCACTCGACCGGCGGCAGCGTCGCCGCGGGCCCCGGCACCACGCCGTAACCGCGCAGACGATCCGCGATCGCCTCGTCTTCCGGCGCGATCCCGTGCGCCCGGCGCAACATCGCCAGCGCATCGGTCTTCTTGCCCACCGACTCGTAAAAGTCCGCCAGCGCCACGTAAGGCTCCACGTCCGTCGGCTTGGCGATCTTCACCGCCTTGATGTACGCCACCAGCGCAGAGTCGTGATCGCCCATCTTCGCCAGCAGCCTGGCCTTGCGGATGTGATCGTACGGCGTGCCGTACCGCGCCGACATCTCGTCACACAGACCCACCATCTTCGGGTAATCGCCCTGCGCGTACATCGACTCGGCCAGCGCATCGATGATCGCCGGCGTCTCCGGTTGATGCGGCGGGCCCCCGTCGCGCACCGCCAGCGCCAGCTCGAAGTGCGACTGAGCCCGCACCGGGTCGCCCTCGGCCAGGTCGATCAGACCCAGGTGATAGTGCGCCTTCCAGTCGGTGTCGCTGATCTCAATCGCGCGCGCCAGCTGCGGACGAGCCGCGCCGTATTGGCCCTGCTCGTAAGCCCGCACGCCGTCGTATCGCGCCCGGCCGCCCTCGCAGCCGACCGACAAGACCATCAGACCGACCAGCGTTAACATGATGATGCCGTGTGTGGTTCGCATCGCGCCTGCCCCTGATTGCGGTGTTCGTTCCAGCCAACGCTAAGGATACGACCGGGCTATGGCCAACACAACCGACAACCCGCCGATCCCCCGCGCCGGCGTCCTGCTGAAACATCAGACGCCCGACGACGCGTCTCATTTCGACTGGCTGCTGGAAAACCCCACACAGCAACCCGGCTCCGGCCCGCTCGTCTGCTTCCGCGTCGAAATCCCGCTCAATGAATGGCCCGACAACTCCCCCGTCGACCTGGTCCGCATCGCCGACCACCGCCGGCTCTACCTCGACTACGAAGGCCCCATCTCCGGCAACCGCGGCTCGGTCACGCGCGTCTGCCGCTTCACCTTCACCGCAACCCAATGGTCCGATACCGAAGCACAACTGCGTATCACCACCCTCACCCAAACACTCGATGCGGCGCTGCAACACGTCACCAATAACCGCTGGCAACTAAAATGCTTGGCCCGCCCTCACCCAAGCCCTATCATGGAGTAGTCGCACCCCACACGTCCGCGATCCCTTCTTGTCGAGGTACACATCATGTCTACGCCTCCCCTGCCGCCGCTCGGTGGTGAACCCGATCAGCCCATCGAGATCAGCGAGGGCTTCAACGAAGACGGTGAGATGGTCAGCTCCAAGATCAAGTCGTTCGGCGAGCGCGCCCGCCACGAAGACAAGTGGAACCGCACGCCCAACACCAACGGCACCGGCGCCATCCACGTCAAGAGCTTCTTCTGCAAGCTCCGCCCCGACGCCCTGGAGTACCTGGACCAGCAGATCAACGAGTGGCTCGACGCCCACCCGCAATACGAGGTCAAGTTCGTCTCCAGCGCCTCGGGCGAACTGAAAGGCAAGGTCACCGAGCCCGCCATCATCATCAACGTCTGGGTCTGACCCACCCCGCGCCAACCAACGCCTTTGCGCGACCGACGCCCGGCACACACCGGCGCGTTATCATGTCACCATGTCCAAGCCCCTCCAATCGTTTACCTTCGACACACGCCCGCGATACGCCGAGTGCGACCCGATGGGCTACGTCCACCACGCCGTGTATCCCATCTGGATGGAGATGGCCCGCACCGAGCTGCTGCGCGCCTCCGGCGTCAGCTACGCCGAACTCGAACAGCAGGGCGTCTACATCGTCGTCGCCCGCCTCAACCTCGTGTTCAAGAAACCCGCACGCTACGACGAGCCGCTCACCGTCACCGCACACCTGACCCGTTGCAGCGGCGCGAAGATCGAACACGACTACGAGATCGCACGCGACCGCGAGCTGCTGGTCACCGCCAGCACCACCCTCGCCTGCACAACAACAGCCGGCCGGGTCATCCCCGTGCCCGACGCGATCCGAATCGATTCAAAGACTGATTGAATTAGACACGACCCAGACGATCGGCGCGCGATTCTGTCACCGGCGGCAGATCATCCAATCGTGGAAAACGCTTGCCCTTGAACAAACGCTCCATGAAACTCGCCCGACGCAACCGAGGATCGTGCATCTGAACCTCGTGCGCCTTGCCCCGGCGCGTGCGCAACAAAACCGTCTCGTCACGCACTTCCTCGATCACCCAGTACTTGTCGACTTCGTAGGTATACCCCTCGCCCAACGGCTCGGGCACAACATTATCCGCACGAACCCCGGGCCGTGCAGAGTGCTTGAAACGCCGATACACCACCGGCTGACCAATCTTGTAGCTTTGTATCCTCATCTTGAACGACCCAAACAAGACACAGAAATCCTAACCGTATCTTAACAATTCATCGGCTACGCGATATATCTTTCTTAAGCATAGGCCCCTGATCTCCCATTTAAAAGCTTTAAGGCACTTCAACCAGATGATTTAACATCGAAGGCCCGTCCATCTGTCGGATGCCCACCCGGATCGCCTGGCCCGAAAGATCGCTCGTCGCATCCACAAATCGAAAACGCTTGAGCATCGTCTGACCCGGTTTGAGATTAGAGACGATGCGCTGCTGACCGGCGCGACCCGGCGCCTGAGCAAAAGCGTAAAAGTTTTCAGCTTTGTCGCCGCGATTCGTCACCAACATGGTAATGACCGCGTCCTTCTTGCCCGACGCGTTCGGCTGCATCACCAGCGTCTCGTTCAGCTCGATCCCCGACAGACCCACCGTCAGCGGCACGGAAACGCGGATATCGTACGTCTCGTCCGCCTCCAGCCGCACGTTCGCCGTCATCGACTTCTCGCCGGCGATCGCGCTGATCGGCATCGCCAACTGCATCGGCACCTCGATCTCACTATCGGAAGGGATCTGGAAACGGATCAACCGCGGCTGAACACCCCACCGCTCCAGCCCCGTCAGCCGAATCTGTCCCGAAATCGAGCGACGCCAAGGGTTGCTCACCTTCAGCGACACCGGGTGCACCTTCGCCTGCGACTCAACGAAGTCCGGGTCGAACCGCATCGTCGCGCGGAACCGCGCCAGATTCGCGTCGATCCCCTCGATCACCACCGGCGCACGCCCGATCGCCATGACATGGCGACCCTCCCGCTCGTAAACCGGCACCGGATTGCCCCAAAGATCGTACGCCTTCGGATCGGGACCGAGGTACATGTCGATCATCGGGTTCTCTTCCTCCGCCAACTCGTTCCACACCACCAGCGCCCCGCCACCCGGTCCGTCCAGCACGTGACACTCCACGCCCTTCATCAAGCGCATCCGCGCCACGAAACGCCGCTCACCCAACCGCTCGATCAGGTTCGTGTAAACCGCCAGCACCGGGTCCGGCACGGCCGTCGGCCGGTCCGTCGCCCCCGCCACCCACGGCGCCCGCACGTAAATCGTCTCCGGCTGCACACCCCAGGCCGACACCAACCGCAACGCAAAGTCCGTCACGCGCTGCTCGTGGTTGAATCGCTTGGTGTCCAATGTCTCCAGCACCAGCGACACGCCGCGCTCGCCACCCCGCCACTGCGTCGCGTACGCAGACAGATGCTCCGGCCTGACACTCGTGGGCACATTCATCGTCAGCGCATCGGCACTCACAGCCGCCGCCGTCAGCTCCCGGTCCGCCGCCCAGGGCAGCGTCACCCGCACGTCCGGCACCAGCGAGCTGTACCACCGACGGATCTGCGCGTACTCCTCAGCCAAACGCTCGCGCTCGAACGCCTCCACGCTCCCCGTCGCGCCGATCTGCCAACGCGAAACCTGCTGACCGTAACGCACCGCCGTCGCCTGAAGGTAGGGCTGCCACACCTCCGGCTGATCACTCAGCAGCGCGATCGGTGAATCCGTATCCGTCCGCGCCAGCACCGCCAAAGCCTGCGGCACGCCCGCCAGGCTCAGCGTCAGCCGCTGACCGTCACTGACCAGCTGCTGGATCATCGGGTCCGTCGCGTCACGCAACCCATCCATCTGTCGGGCCGTCATCTCCTCCCGCCACACGTCCAGGATGATCGACCCGGTGCCGATCCGCTTGGCCATCTCGGGCAACATCACGCGCTGCCCCGGGCTCAATCCCTCCGCCACCAGGCCGAATCGATGCGACTCCGCCCAGCCCTGGCCGCTCGTCTCGTTCAACCAGATAAACGCCGTGCTCCGCCGCCCCACCATCCGCTGACCGGACCACACCTTCAGGTCCACCCAGTACCACCCGTACCGCGGCAGGTTCGGCCGCCACTCCCACGCCGGCGCACGACGACCGTCCAGCACACGCAGCTGGCTGTCGATCGTGTTGCCAACGTGGTCGTACAGCTCCGCCTCGACACGCAGCGGCTCGCCCGTCAGGTCTCGCACGTTCAGGTTCAACACCGGCCGCTCACCGCGGATCACGTTCGTCGACTCGGCGCTCTGAATCTCGATACGCGGCAGCTGGAAGACCGCCAGGTCGTCAAACCACACCCGACCGGCGATGTCCCGCGGATACAGTTCGTGCACGTCCAGTTGGCGCGGCTCAAACTCGCTGGGCTGCAACACCTCCATGCGCAACACGGTCCAGGCCGCGTCCGCGTGATCCCCACTCAACCGCATCTCCAGCCGCGTCCACTGATCGTTTGACGCCACCAGCTTCGAACTCGAACGCGACGACTCGATCACCCGGCCCAGTTGATCCGTGAAATACCCCGACAACCGCGCCCGCGCGTGACGCAGCCGCTCGGTCCGCACCGCCACGGTGATGATGTAATCCGCGCCCGGCACCGCCGCGATCGTGCCGCGCTGACACAACAACCCCGCGCTGCCCCCGTTCAGGTCCACCATCAATGAGTAGTTGCCCGACAGGGAGTGCGTCTCATCGAGACGCGTGCGGTCCGCCGTGTAGATCGGGTAGCTCGGGCCACGCATCAGGTACCAGTACTGCGGCAGCCGCTCGTAGTTGCCGCGATCCCGCTCGTCGAAATCGAAAACCCGCACCACTCTTTGGGAGAGGTATTCATTCCGCTCCGGGCCGGCCGGCTCGGATTGGCCAAGCAACCCCGGCGCTGCGATCGCGCAGACAAATACCGCAGCAATGAGACGATACAGACGCATGTCCTGTTTATCGGGCCATAAACGCCAATCTCTACACCCGTGATTTCAGCCAGAAATCCCGCTTTGCAGGACATCCGAATCCCGAAATCTAATTGAGATCGAGAATCGATCTCGAATTATAAGCAATCATAATGCTTCATTCGCTTTGACATTAGGATGTGTAATGTTAACATGGCCGGGCTATGCAGTTGGACACGATCAAGCTGTTTTGTGACGTGGCTGAGAACCGCAGCGTTTCGCGCGCGGCCCAGATGTCGAGCATCACTCAGTCCGCCGCCTCACAGCGCATCATGGCGCTGGAGCGCGAACTCGGCGTCCAGCTCATCGACCGCTCCACACGCCCCCTCCAACTCACCGAAACCGGCCAACGCTACCACCGCGGATGCCGCAAGATCATCGACACCTACCACCGCCTCGAACAACAGATCAAGGCCACCGGGCGCGGCAACGCCGCCACCGTTCACGTCGCCGCCATCTACTCCGCCGGCATCGGCCTGCTCAACCAGGCCAAGAGCGACTTCGAAGCCGCCAACCCACAGACCAACATCGAAATCCACTACGCCAAGCCCGATCAGGTCCACGAACAGGTCAAGGCCGGCCACGTCGACATGGGCATCCTCTCCTACCCCGAACGCTGGCGCGGCGTCGCCCACCAGCCCCTCCGCGATGAGGTCATGGTCGTCGTCGTCCGACCCGGCCACACACTCACCGACCTGGCCACCATCCGCGCCGCGCGCCTCGACGGCCGCGACATGGTCGCCTTCGATCACAACCTGCCCATCGGGCGCCGCACCGAAGAGTACCTCCGCCAACACCACGCCACCCCCAACATCATCCAGACCTTCGACAACATCGACACCGCCAAGGGCTACGTCGCCGAGTCCGACGCCTTTGCCATCCTCCCCCGCCGCACCGTCCAGCAGGACGTCAAACGCGGCTCGCTCAAGACCGTCACCCTCGAGCCCCAGCTCACCCGCCCCCTCGCCATCGTTCACAACCGCCAGCGCGAGCTCAACCCCCTGGCACGGTCGTTCATGCAGCACCTTCTGAAACAACCCCCGTCGCAAGAGGCAACCACGGCTCAAACCGTGACGACCGCGACGGCCTGAGACAATCGACAAGGATAGAACCCCGACACCCGCGACCGCCACCGGTCCGCGGGCAGAGGATGAGGCACCATGACACACTACATCCCGCCACAAAAGCACGGCCTGTACGACCCCGCCCTGGAGCAGGACTCCTGCGGCGTCGGCTTCGTCGCTCACATCAAGGGCGAACGCACACACCAGATGGTCCGCGACGCCGACATCATCCTCCAGCGCATGACACACCGCGGCGCCTGCGGATGCGAGGCCAACACCGGTGACGGCTGCGGCATGCTCACCGGCATGCCCGACCCCTTCCTCCGCACCGTCGCCAAAAAGGACCTCGGCATCGACCTGCCCCAGACCGGCAAGTACTCCGCCGGCGTCGTCTTCCTGCCGACCGACCCCGCCGAGGCCGACGTCTGCCGCAAGACCGTCGAGAAGATCGCCGCCGACCAGGGCCAGAAAGTGCTCGGCTGGCGCAGCGTCCCGACCGATCCCGACGGCGCCGACATCGGCCACACCGCCCGCGTCGGCATGCCCACCATCGAGATGCTCTTCGTCGCCGCCGGCGATGAAAACACCGACCCCGAGGTCTTCGAGCGACAGCTCTACGTCATCCGCAAGCAGGCCAGCCACGAACTCCGCCTCCGCAGCCAACTCGCCCAGCGCCTGCTGTTCTACATCTGCACCCTCTCGACCAAGGTCCTGGTCTACAAGGGCATGCTCACCCCCGAGCAGCTGCTGCCGTTCTTCCCCGACCTGCGCAACGAAGACTACACCACCCACCTGGCCATGGTGCACTCGCGATTTAGCACCAACACCCTGCCCTCGTGGGACCGCGCCCAGCCGTTCCGCTTCATGAGCCACAACGGCGAGATCAACACCCTTCTCGGCAACAGCAACTGGATGAACGCGCGTCAGGGCGTGCTCCAGGCCGACCTGATCGGCGACGACCTGAACAAGTGCTTCCCGATCATCGAGCCGGAGTGTTCGGACTCGGGCAACTTCGACAACGCGCTGGAGGTGCTGCTCATGGGCGGCCGCACGCTCCAGGAAGCCGTCATGATGATGGTCCCCGAGGCGTGGGAGAACCACGAATCGATGTCTCCCGCCAAGCGTGCCTTCTACGAGTACCACGCCTGCCTCCAGGAACCCTGGGACGGCCCGGCCTCCATCGTCTTCACCGACGGCCACTACATCGGCGCCTGCCTCGACCGCAACGGCCTGCGACCCAGCCGCTACTACGTCACCCACGACGACCGCGTCATCATGGCCTCCGAGGTCGGCGTCCTCGACGTCGACCCGGCCAACGTCAAGCTCAAGGGACGACTCCAACCCGGCCGCATGTTCCTCGTCGACTTCGAACAGGGACGGCTCGTCCCCGACGAAGAACTCAAGAACGACTTCGCCGCCGCCCGGCCCTACGGCCAGTGGCTCGAAAACCAGCGCATCGACCTGGCCGACCTCGAAGCCAAGCCCGCCCAGCCCATCTACGACGAGGAGCAACTGCTCGCCCGCCTGCAGGCGTTCGGCTTCACACTCGAAACCCTCCAGTTCATGCTCATCCCCCTCATCGAGCAGAAGCGCGACCCCGTCGGTTCCATGGGCAACGACGCGGCGCTGGCCGTCCTCTCCGACAAGCCACGCCTGCTCTACGACTACTTCAAGCAGCGCTTCGCACAGGTCACCAATCCCCCGATCGACTCGATCCGGGAAGAGATCGTCATGTCGCTGGAGTGCTTCATCGGTCCCGAGCAGAACCTGCTGCAGACCACCGAGGCCCACGCCCACCGACTGATGATCCCCCACCCGATCCTCACCGACGACCAGCTCGCCGCCATCAAGCAGATCGACCACCGCGGCTGGTCATCTCGCACCATCGACATCACCTGGCCCGCGAGCGAAGGCCCCGATGGCCTCCGCGCCGCGCTCGACCGCATCTGCGCCGAGGCCGACGCCGCCATCGAGGCCGGCGACGCGCTGGTCGTCCTCTCCGACCGCGCCACGGGCCCCGACCGCATCGCCATGCCCGCGCTGCTCGCCACCGGCGCCGTCCACCACCACCTGGTGAATAACTCCCGCCGCACACGCCTCGGCATCGTCGTCGAGTCCGGCGAGGCACGCGAGGTCCACCACCACTGCCTGCTCGTCGGCTACGGCGCAGACGCCATCAACCCCTACTGCGCCTTCCAGGCACTCGGCCAGGCGCGCACCGAGGGCATGCTCTCCAAAGAGTTCACCAACGAAGAAGCGATCATCAACGCCTACCGCAAGGGCGTCGCCAAGGGCATGCTCAAGGTCATGGCCAAGATGGGTATCTCCACACTCGCCTCCTACAAGGGCGCGCAGATCTTCGAGGCCGTCGGGCTCAAGGAAGACGTCATCGAGCGCGCCTTCGTCGGCACCGCCAGCCGCATCCAGGGCGTCGACCTCTCCGTCATCGCCGCCGAGTGCATCCGGCGACACAAGATCGGCTTCCCCGAGCGCGACACCCTCCGCCTGCCCGTCCTGCCCAACGACGGTCAGTTCCACTGGCGCGCCGGCGGCGAGCGACACATGTTCAACCCCGAAACGGTCGCCTCGCTGCAGGTCGCCGCGCGCACCAACAGCCGCGAGGCCTACGACCGCTTCGCCGAGCTCTGCAACGAAGACGCCCGCAACCGCGCCACCCTCCGCGGCCTGCTCGCCTTCAACTATGGCGACGCCAAACCCATCGACATCGACGACGTCGAACCCGCCAAGGAAATCGTCAAGCGCTTCCGCACCGGTGCCATGAGCTACGGCTCGATCAGCGCCGAGGCCCACGAGTCCCTCGCCATCGCGATGAACCGACTCGGCGGCAAGTCCAACACCGGCGAGGGCGGCGAAGACCCCGACCGCTTCACACCCGACGACAACGGCGATCTCCGCCGATCCTCCATCAAGCAGGTCGCCTCCGGCCGCTTCGGCGTCACCAGCTGGTACCTCACCAACGCCGACGAGATCCAGATCAAGATCGTCCAGGGCGCCAAGCCCGGCGAGGGCGGCGAGCTGCCCGGGCACAAGGTCAACGAGATCATCGCCGCCACGCGCCACTCCACGCCCGGCGTCGGACTCATCTCCCCGCCCCCGCACCACGACATCTACTCCATCGAAGACCTCGCCCAGCTCATCCACGACCTGAAGAACACCAACCCCACCGCCGGCATCTCCGTCAAGCTGGTCTCTGAGGTCGGCGTCGGCACCGTCGCCGCCGGCGTCGCCAAGGCGCACGCCGACCACATCCTCGTCTCCGGTCACGACGGCGGCACCGGCGCAAGCCCATTGACCTCCATCAAGCACGCCGGCCTGCCCTGGGAACTCGGCATCGCCGAAACCCACCAGACCTTAGTGGCAAACGACCTGCGCTCGCGCGTCCGTCTCGAGACCGACGGCCAGCTCAAGACCGGCCGCGACATCGTCATCGCCGCCTGCCTCGGCGCAGAAGAGTACGGCTTCGCCACCGCACCGCTCATCACGCTCGGCTGCATCATGATGCGCAAGTGCCACCTGAACACCTGCCCCGTCGGCATCGCCACGCAGGACGAAGAGCTCCGCAAGAAGTTCTCCGGCGACCCGGCGCACGTCGTCAACTACCTGTTCATGATCGCCGAGGAGGCGCGTCAGATCATGGCGCAGCTCGGCATCAAGACCTTCGATGAACTGATCGGCCGCGTCGACCTGCTCCACGCTGACGACGCCATCGAACACTGGAAGGCCGACGGCCTCGACCTCACCCCCATCCTCACCGCCGCCCAGGCACCCAGCCACCGCGAAAACGTCGGCGTCTTCAAGATGATGGAGCAGGACCACGGCATCGACGACGCGCTCGACAACAAGCTCATCGAACTCGCCGAGCCCGCGCTCAAGTCCGGCCGGAAGGTCCTCATCGAATCGCCCGTCGTCAACACCAACCGCGTCGTGGGCACGATGCTCGCCAACCAGGTCTCGCTGCACCACGGCCTCGAAGGCCTGCCCGACGACACCATCACCATCAAGCTCAAAGGCTCCGCCGGACAGTCGCTGGGCGCGTGGATGACACGCGGCATGACCATCGACCTCGAAGGCGACGCCAACGACTACGTCGGCAAGGGACTCTGCGGCGGAAAGATCGTCATCTACCCGCCCGCCGAGTCCACCTTCACACCCGAGGACAACATCCTCCTCGGCAACGTCACCCTCTACGGCGCCACCGGCGGCAAGGCCTTCTTCCGCGGCGTCGCCGCCGAACGATTCTGCGTCCGCAACTCCGGCGCCATCGCCTGTGTCGAGGGCGTCGGCGACCACGCGCTGGAATACATGACCGGCGGCCGCGCCGTCATCCTCGGCCCCACCGGCCGCAACTTCGCGGCCGGCATGTCCGGCGGCGTCGCATACGTCTACGACCCCGAGTCCGCCTTCATGCCCAACTGCAACCTCGGCATGGTCGAACTCGAACCCGTCGAAGCCCCCTGGGACATCAAGGAACTGCGGGCCATCATCGAAGAACACCAACAGGCGACCGGCTCCACCGTCGCACGACACATCCTCGACGACTGGGACGCCCAGCTGCCCCAGTTCGTCAAGGTCATGCCCACCGACTACAAGCGCGTCCTCGCCGAACGCATCGCGCACGACGAGGAAGAAGAAGCCACCGTCCACATGGAAGGCGCCGGCGCTGACGCGACGTAACAGACCGACTAACGACGGTCGACAGGCCGTGTTTACAAAGGATCGAACCATGGGTAAGCCCACCGGTTTCAAAGAGTACGACCGAGACAAGAACCCCGACCGACCGCCGCTCGAGCGCGCCAAAGACTACAACGAGTTCCGCCTCCCCCTCGACGTGGCCGAACGCCAGACCCAGGGTGCGCGCGGCATGGACTGCGGCATCCCCTTCTGTCAGTCCGAAACCGGCTGCCCCGTCGACAACCTCATCCCCGAGTGGAACGACCTGATCTACGAAGGCAAGTGGCAGGACGCGCTGGACCGACTGCACAAGACCAACAACTTCCCCGAGTTCACCGGCCGCGTCTGTCCCGCGCCCTGCGAGGGCGCCTGCGTGCTCGGCATCCACGAGCCGCCCGTCACCATCAAGGACAACGAATGCTTCATCGTCGACAAGGGCTTCGACGAGGGCTGGATCACACCCGAAACCATCGCCACGCGCACCGGCAAGCGCGTCGCCGTTGTCGGCTCGGGCCCCGCGGGCCTCGCCGCCGCCGAGCAGCTCAACCGCGCCGGCCACCGCGTCACCGTCTTCGAACGCCACGACCGCATCGGCGGCCTGCTCATGTACGGCATCCCCAACATGAAGCTCGACAAACAAACCGTCCAGCGACGCGTCGATCTCATGGCCGCCGCGGGCGTCGAGTTCGTCACCAACGCCTTCGTCGGCGGCTCGCCCGACACCCCCGCCGGCGCAGGCCCGTCGGCCGACAACATCCAGTACATCGATCCCACCCAGCTCCACGCCGAGTACGACGCCGTCGTCCTCGCCACCGGTGCCACGCGCCCGCGTGACCTGCCCATCGAGGGCCGCGATCTCAACGGCATCCACTTCGCCATGGAACTGCTGCACACCAACACGCAGACGCTGCTCGACGACGGCAACTGCGACGCCGCTCCCATCCACGCCGCCGGCAAGGACGTCATCGTCATCGGCGGTGGCGACACCGGCACCGACTGCCTCGGCACCTCCATCCGCCACGGCTGCAAGTCGCTGGTCAACTTCGAACTGCTCGACCGCCCCCCCAACGACCGCGCCGCCAACAACCCCTGGCCGCAGTGGCCCAGAATCTTCCGCGTCGACTACGGCCACGGCGAAGCCGCCGCAACCTTCGGCCAAGACCCCCGCGTCTTCTCCATCCTCTCCAAACGCTTCATCGACGACGGCAACGGCAACGTCGCCGGCGTCGAGACCATCACCATCGACTGGTCCAAGCCCACCGACAAAGCCCCCTTCTCCGAGGTGCCCGGCTCCGAGCAGACCTTCAAGGCCGACCTCATCCTCCTGGCTATGGGTTTCCTCGGTCCCGAAAGCTACCTCGGCGAGCAGCTCGGCCTGGACACCGATCAGCGCAGCAACTTCAAAGCCGAGTACGGCGACTACGCCACCAACATCGACAAGGTCTTCGTCGCCGGCGACTGCCGACGCGGCCAGTCGCTCGTCGTCTGGGCCATCGCCGAGGGCCGCGGCGCCGCCCGCGCCGTCGACAAGTACCTCATGGGCCACTCCGACCTGCCCGCCACCGGCCCCGTCGACGCCGAACTCGCCTCCACCGCGGGGTAACTGCCTGTTACAATCGCGTCATTCCGATGCGACACAAACACGCCAAACTCAAAACGACCACCATCATCCTGGCGGTCGTTTTTTCGTTGATCGTCATCCTCGGCATCTACCCCTACACGCGATGGCAGGAGTACGTGACGCGTCAATCGCTCTACCTCTGGCATGACCAGCACAATCCCAATGGAGTACAAGTCACACATAGATTTGATTCAAGGGATTGGATCGACAACATGCTCTGGGACATCTACGGGCACGAACGTGTCGTCTACACAGACATCCATCTCCGTCCCGACTCTCCCGAACACCTCATCGAGATGCTGGATCGCATAAGATCCGCGAGAATAGAAGGTGAATACGGCCTGCAAGTCCGCATCAATGATGAAGCCCAACTCACCGCGCTGATCGAACATCAGACCCAACCCGACTACTGGGTCATCAAAGCGACCGATCTCTCGGCTCAAGACGTACGACGCATCGCTGATATACGCGGCGTTGACTTCATCCAACTGCTCCGATGCGAGCTGGACATTTCCGCCGTCCAATCCCTCGCCCAGATTCCCGATCTCAAGGCACTCACACTTGGCGAGCTTTTTCTCAAAACCGATCACCTCGAGATCATCGCCGACATCCCCACGCTCGAGCATCTGACACTCAATTTTTGCCATATCGGCGACGACGCGTTGCCCATCATCGCCCGCCGCTCCTCGTTGGCGTCGCTCATCATGATACAGAACAAGATCCGGGGTCAGTCCATTGGATCGCTCAACAAGCTGACACGACTCGAAACCCTGATCATCGCTTTTAATCCGATCGATGTGCCGTGGGCGGATCAACTCGATCTACCCAATCTCAAGCTCCTGGATGCCCGACACACCGCGTTCGAAGCCGCTCACATGCGATCGCTCGTCTCGCGATCTCCCAATCTCGTTCATCTCGTACTCGGCGGTCAGAACATCGACGATGCGCTGATCGTTGAACTGGCCAAGCTTCCCGCGCTAGAGACGCTCGAGCTCTGGGAGACAGCCAACACGGAGCGATCCGTCGATGCGCTCATCGCCGTGCCATCATTGAACAAGCTCGGCCTTGTCCACACCCTCATCTCCGACGGAGGCATCGAACGCCTCCAAACCAAACGCCCGGACATCGACCTTCAATACACCCGCTAACCGAAAGGCTCCCCATGAAACTCGGCGTCATCGCGGATAGTCACGACCGGCTCCCCACGCTCCGCCGCGCGGTTGAACTGTTCAAACGCCTGCAAGTCGACGCCATCCTCCACGCCGGCGACTTCGTCGCCCCTTTTGCGGCCAAGCTCATCGCGCCGCCCAACGTCCCCGCCTCCATCCCCGTCCACTGCTGCTTCGGCAACAACGACGGCGAACGCGCCGGCCTCGCAAAAGTCCTCCCCCAGTGCGTCGACGGCACCGTCCGCATGGACTTCGGCGACTGTCACATCGTCATGAACCACTTCATCGAATGGTTCAAGCCCGGCGAGACCGACAACGCCGACGTCGTCATCTCCGGCCACACACACGAAATCGTCAACGCCCCCGCAGCGCGCCCCGACGGAAAACCGCAACTCATCCTCAACCCCGGCGAGTGCTGCGGCTGGCTCACCGACCGCTGCACCGTCGCCTTATTGGACACCGAACTCCGCACCGCCGAGCTCGTCGACATCGCCCCATAACCCCCCGGATTGCTGCGGACTCCCATTCGATTGCTCTCGACCTCACATCAAACACGCTCAAATCCTCCTTCCGGGGGTTAAGCGGGGTAAACCGCGCGGCCTGACACGTCCGGTAACAACCGATCACCACTCTATTTCGCGATTCCGTTCGACCCGGCTAGTGACCCGGTGTCTATTGCATGCGGAACGGAGAGAGTCCCAGCGAGAAAGACAACGACGCAAGAAAGACTGACACCGGCGGCAAAGCTCACAGAAGCCTCGCTTCCGCCCGGTGGGAGAAAGAGACGGGCGCAAAGCCCGGACGCACGAGAGATCAAAGACAGACGCAAGTTCGCCCGGAGAGAGAAAAAAGAGAGATGAGACGCACCACAGGACCATCCTGTCCGCCGCGATCGTTGCAGCCCTGCTCACACCGATCGTAATCCCCGCGACACAAGCCAACGGCATCGACACGCCCACGTGCACACCCCCCTCGTGCTCCACTTCGATCCCACCGTCATCCCCGAACCCGCCTCCGTCGCACCGCTAGCGCTCGGCACCGTGATGATCGCCGCCCCAAGGCGATAACCCAAGTTGCTCAACACCCCCTAAAAAAACCCCGCGGTCGTTCGCGGGGTTTTTGATGTGTCTAACGCAAGCCGCCTCACTGCGCCGCGGTCAGACGGTCGATCGACTTCAGCTCGATCACCTTCAAACGCAGCGCCGCGTCGTAACGCGTCCTGCCGACCACACCCACCACCTGGCCCAGGTACGGATTCAACTTCCGACGCGAGCCCGGCTCAACATACCCGATCGTCAGACCCGTCAGCGGATCAACCAGGCGATACAGCAGCGGCGTCTCACCGCCCGTGTAGATCATGCTCGCCAGCAGCTTGCCCACAGCCGTGTATTGCTTGTCCGCGCCGCCGCCCTCGGTCGTCTCCTGATGACCCACCCGATCGGTGAGCACGTCCACGCGACCGGACACAACCATGCGCTGACTGTCGCTAAGCGTCTCATCGGCCGCCAGCGCCTCGTACGCCGCCAGCAAACCCGCAACGTCCTGCTCACCCAGCGGCTTTTCCGATTCCTCCGCGTAACGCGCTTCCAAAGCCGCCAACTGCCGATCCACATCACCGGTCGTAGCCGCTTCGGTTTCCGCCGTGGCGACCTCTTCCGCGACAGCATCCTCGGTCGCTTCTACTGCAACCGCCTCGGTGACCGTGTGCTCTTCTTCGGCGTGCGCCACGACCACTTCTTCTTCCGTTTCGTCCAAAGCCTCCGCCATCTCCGCGGCGTCCACCGCTTCCGCCGTCTCCTCGTCACCGGTGACCGCGTCCACCGCCCTCTCGGTGATCTCCACCGCCGTGTCGACCGCGCCCGCCGCCAGATCGCCCGTCCCCTCCACGACGTCACCGGCCACTTCCACCGTCGCGTCGGTCACGTCCGCCGCGGTGTTGATCAGCAGCCGGCCCGCGTCTTCGCTCGTGGCGGTCTGGGTCTCTTCCTCAACGGCCTCAGCGCTTTCGGTCGCCTGCTCAGCCGAATCCCGCTGCTCGGCTGCGCGGATCTGCGCCGCCGTCGCCGGCAGCACGAACTCCGCCGAGATGTAATGCGTCACGCCCCGGGGCGGAAGAATGCGGTAATAGTCCTCGTTCTCACCGATCACACGCACCGTGTCGCCCGCGTTCAGACGCACCGGCGAGCGGTAGTGGAAACTCGTAAACGACATGTCATCGGGCTTCTCGCCGGCGTTCTCGATCCGCACACGCACGCGGTTGCCCGTGAGCGTGCCGACGATGCCGTCTTCCCCGACGCGCACGTACTGCTTGGAGATCAGGCAGGCCGCGCCCTTGACCGGGTCGATCGCGTAGTAGCCGTACAACGCGTCGGCGTCGCGCACGCTGACCAGCTCGCCCTTGTTCAGCGTCGCCACGCTGTAATACGTCCGCCCCGCGCCCGAGCGCACGTACACGCTCTCGCCGGTCACCACGCCCACGAACGACGTGTCCGCGTCCTGCCCCCACGCGTGTGTTGCCGCCGCCAGAAGGCATCCAAATACGATAAAAACGGTGCGACGCATCGTTCGGTCCTTTCGCTAATCGGTCCTCATCGCAGGGTATCGCCCGCCCCGGTCAAACTCAAGGTTTCCTCATCTTTTTGGCTGCGTCGGCGAAACGCTTGGCATAGAATGCCGTCATTCCAATGCTGGGCACCCTACGGAGCAACCCATGACACGCGTGTTTTTCACCAACTTTCGCCAGGACGACCGCTTCGGACGCTACGTCCAGTACGTCACCACCCGACCCCGCTGGGTCTGGGGCACCGCCGCCCTGATCGGCCTGCTGCCGTTCGCCGTCTTGATCGCGCTGCTCGTGATGGCCGCGCTGACCGTCTTCGTCGCCGTCTACGCCGTGCTCAGCGCCGTCCACGAGTGCTTCCGTCTGGTCGCCCGCTCACCCCACCCCCGCGACGGCCGAGAGAACGTCCGCGTCAAAACACCCTCACCATCGACGCAGTACCAGGTCCCCCAGTAAACCAACACGATCACACCGCGCCCTCGATCGCCTCGATCACGCGCGCCAGCGTCTGGTCAACGTCCGCCCGTACCTTCGCCCCCGCAGCCCGCGCGTGACCGCCGCCGCCCAGCGACCGCGCCAATGCGTTGACGTCCACCGCCCCGTCGCCCGGCTTCGACCGCAGCGACACCCGCGTCGGGCCGTTCTGTTGCTCGACCACCAACGCCACCACGCCCACCGCGCTGACCATCTGCGGCAAATCCACAAACCGTTCGGTCTCGTCCGGCCGGGCGCCCGTTTCCTTGAAGTCCGACACGTGCAGACACATCACCGCCGCTCGACCCCCAGCCGCCATCGTCAGCGAATCCAATGCACGCACCATCAGCGCCAACTTCTCCGGCCGCTCGCCCTGCTCCGTCGCCGCGTACAGCGCCGCGTGATCCACACCCTCGGCGTGCAACCGCGCCGCCAGCTCGTGCGTCCGCGACGTGCAGTTCGAAAACCTGAACCACCCCGTGTCCGACGCGATCCCCAGAAACAGCGCCCGCCCGATCGTCTCGTCGAACGCCACACCCATCGCGTCGATCAGGTCCGCCACGATCTCACACACCGCCGCCGCCGTCGGGTCGATCCACTTCATCGCGCCCACGTCGTCGCCGTGCAGGTGATGATCGATGACGATCGTCTTGTCGTGCTGCCGCTCCAGCCAAGGCCGCATCGCGTCCAACTGACTCCACGAACCGGTGTCCACCACCACCACCGCATCAAACGCACCCACCACCGCGTCCGGCCCGTCGTGATGCGCGATCGCCGCGCCCTCGAACAAACCCCCCAGCGAAGCCGGCACCGGCGGAATCACACGGCGCTCCACCCGCTTACCGCCGACCTCCAGCGCGCGACCCAGCGCCATCACCGCCCCCAGCGCATCGCCGTCCGGCTTGCCGTGCGTCGTGATCAACACACGCCCAGCCGCGCCCAGCGCCTCGACGATATCGATCAGGGTACAGTT
>JANQJT010000064.1 GCA_028281485.1 Phycisphaeraceae bacterium | reverse complement strand
AACCGGCTCAGCAAGATCGACCGCGGCCCGTCGCGCCCCTGCGTCAACATCGTCAACCCCATCGACTCCAGCTTCGCCTCCAGCCGATCCGCCATCTTGTTGAGCAGGCCGTAGCTGGTGAACAACACGAACGCCCCGCCGTCGGTCGCGTGCACGTGGTCCAGGATGCGCGGCTCGATCGCCTCGGCGTACTCCGGCGCGTTGGGCTCGGGCAGTTGCGACTCGACGTACACACGCACCGCCTGGGAATAATCGAACGGCGAACCGAGCAGCAGCGTGTCCGCCTCGCGTGCGCCGATACGCCGGCGGAAGTGCCCGAACGCGTCGCCGGATTCGTCGGTCTTCGAGGAGCGCGTGGCCAGCGTGGCGCTGGTCATGATCGTGCCGAGGGGTCGGCCGTCCTCGTTGGTCGCGCCGAACAGCTTCTCTTCCAGCGCCGCGGCAACATCGATCGGCGCCGCCGAGAGCGTGACGCGCTTCTGCGGGCCGTGTTGTTCGATCCAGTAGACCGCGTCGTCCAGCGACTGCTGCTGCCACACCATCACCTTCGCCGCCAGCTCTTCCGCCCGCATGCTATAACCGCTCAGCTCGAAACCGTCCGCCTCGCGCCGCGCCTTGGCGATCAACAAACGCAGCGACGCCGTCAACGCCTTCAGCTCCGTCTCCAGCGTAGTGTCGATCTCGATCGGCCCGTCCACCCGCCCGTTGCTTCGGCCCTGCGTCTGCTGCCAGTACGCCACCTGACCGAAGAACTTCTCCGACGCGTTGGTCACACGGATCACCTGTTCCACCGCGCGGTCCACCTGGCTGCGGTCCTCGTCGTCGCGCAGCTCCAGCGTCGACAGGTACCCCTTCATCGTGCGCGTGTTGAACAATATCCCCAGCAGATGCCCCACCGCCCCCTCGCTCAGCCGCACACCGAAGTGGTCGCTCGCCACGTCCTCGATCGTGTGCGCCTCGTCAAAGATCACGTGGTCGTAAGGCGGCAGGAACCCCACGCCGCCGCTGCGCAGCGCCAGGTCGCTGAAAAACAGCGCGTGGTTCACCACCAGCAGGTCGCCGTTTTCCATCCGCCGCCGCGCCGCCTGGTAGAAACACTTGTCGTACGTCGGACACTTGCGGCCCATGCAGTTGCCGCTGTCGGACTGCACGCGGTCCCAGATCGACTGCCGCTCGAGCATCGGCAGACTGCTCAGCGAACCGTCGTCGGTCTCGTACGCCCACTGCTCGATCGTGCGCAGCGACCGCAGCTCCGCGGCGTGATGAAACAGCGACGCCTGCCGCTTGCTCGCCATCCCCAGCCTGCGAATCGACACGTAATTGCCCCGCCCCTTGACCAGCACCGCGCTGAACTCATCGGGCACGATCGCGTTGAGCAGCGGGATGTCCTTGTCGATCAGCTGCTCCTGCAGGCTGATCGTGCCGGTCGAGACGATCACGCGTTCGTTGTGTTCCACCACCCGCTTGATGGCCGGCAACAGGTAGGCAAACGACTTGCCCACGCCCGTCCCCGCCTCGGCGATCAACGCTCCGCCCGCGTTTAGCGCGGCTTCCACGCGCTCGGCCATGTCCAACTGCTGCGGACGCTGCTCGTAGCCATCGCCCATCCTTCGAGCGATCGGTCCATCGGGGCCCAGGATGTGTTTCACGTCGATCGGCACGGCTCAATTGTAGCGTGCCCGCCGATCACCCGCCGCTGCGTTTGACCGAGCGGTTGACCCCCGCCAGGAACGCGTAAGTCGGCAACCAGAAAACGACAAACGGCATCGCCCCAAACGCGAACAACCACCATATCGACAGATCCTGCGGCGGCTGCGTGAACAACATGCCATACAGCACGAACAACAGGACGATCGCAAACATCGACAGCGTGCCCATGAGTACCAGCGCCCCCTTGCGGATCGTTTCGACCTGCAGCTTCACGTCCTTACCCCCCTCCTCCACACGGAAGCTACAGCCCATCCGATACGCACCGCCTGCCAACACCAGTGCCAAAACGTTGACCACAATCAGTACGACGGTCTCCCACACGTAACAATACCCTTCATTAAGGAACCTGCGTGACACCTAAATTATACGTTGCGATTCCCCGACCGTTACACAAAACCTCTTATCAAAGCGGATTCGTCTTCGGCTCACCGGGCCGACGCGAGTACTGCTTCGGCGTTGCCGCCCGCTTGGTCACCTCCACGATCACCGCGTCCTGACCCAGGCCCGGCAGCGCCTCATACACCTCGATCTCGCCCTGCCCCAGGATCATCAGCGCATCGCCCGCGTCGCGCAGCTCCTCGTCCAGCCGCCGCCCCTTCATCGCCAGCACCCGCCCGTCCACGCGCACGAAAGGCATCGTCAGTTCCAGCAACACATTCAGCGGCCCCACCGCCCGCGCCACCGCCACGTCG
>JANQJT010000265.1 GCA_028281485.1 Phycisphaeraceae bacterium | reverse complement strand
TGGCGGCGGTGTTGATGACGCGGGAGGGCTTGGGCCGGATGGACCAGATGTTGTCGGTGCCGGTGCGGTTTGAGATGAAGAGGACGGCGCCGTCGGGGCTCCAGGCTGGCTGGAGGTTGACGTACTTGTCGCTGGTGAGCTTGGTGCGGGCGGTGCCGTCGACGTTGATGACCCAGACGTCTGCGATGGCGGGGCGAGCGTTGGGGTCGTTTGAGTTGGGGTTGATGACGGTGGCGAAGGCGAGGCGGTTGCCGTCTGCGGACCAGGTGGGTGTGATGGCGGCGGCGTTTGAGCTGGCGGCGATCTGTGTGGGTCGGACGGCTTCGCCGTTGACCAGATCGAGGGTCCAGATGCTGAACCAGCGTGTGCCGCGGAAGCGTGCGCGTTGGAAGGCGATTTTCTCGCCGGTGGGTGAGAACTCGGGGAACAGGCCGTAGCCGAGGAACTTGCGTGAGGCGGGGTTGTTGACGTCGACGAGTAGGATTTCCCACTGGCCGGACTGCTCGCCGAGCGCGGAGCAGACGATGGTCTGTCCGTCGGGTGACCAGCTGGGGTGGAGTTCCTGGGCGGGGGAGTTTGTGACGGGTCTGGCCTGGCCGCCGGTGGTGGGCTTGACGTAGATGTCCCAGTTGCCGTTGCGGTCGGAGGCGAATGCGATCATCTTTCCGTCGGGGCTGATGTCGGGCATGGTGTCGTTGGCGGGGTCGTTGGTGATTTGTGTGACGGTGGTGCCGCGGACGTTCTTGATGTAGAGGTCGGCGGTGGGTCGGTGTTGGGTTGAGGCGTAGACGATCCAGGAGCCGTCGGGGGCGACGTCGACGTCGAAGTCGGCGCCGTCTTGTGTGTAGGAGATCTGTCGGATGGGGGCGAGGGCATCGGAGGGCAGGCCCTGGGGAGAGCCGGGCATCTCGCCGTAGATGTTCATGTTGCCGACGAAGCGGGCGGGGCGGTCGCCGTCGTTGGAGACGGGTTGGCCGATGAATTGGGGCTGGTTGGTTTCAGGGGGGGCGGCGAGGTCGAGGTCCCGGGGGATGTCATCGGGAGTGGCTTGTGAGACGTAGGTGGGTTGGGGGGGAGTGGTGACCGGCTGCATGACGAAAGGGCCGGAGGAGCTGCCGCACGCGGAGAGGAAGAGCGCGAAAGTGGTCGAAGCGGCGAGCATGGATATTGTTGACTTGTTCATTCCTGAGACTCCCACGGGGACGTGATGACAAGAAGACTGTCGGCGATTGCGCGTGTGCGCGATGAACCGATAAGTTCCTAACGCCCTGTAGGCCGTTATCGGACAGGTTCCGGGGGCAACTTGAGATGTGAAGTGAAAGAAAGGTGAAGAAAAAAATCAGGTGTTTTTGTCGAGCTGGTCGCGGAGCTGTGCGATCTGGTCGTTGAGCTGGCAGACGAGGGTGTAGTTGGACCATGCGATGGCGATGTTGACGCGTAAGTCGTCCATCATGGCGGGTTTAAGGAGGTATCCGAAGACACCGGTGGCGGAGGCCTGCTGGACGTAGTGGGGGTCGGAGAAGGCGGAGAGGATGATGACGGGGAGGTTGTGGTCGTTGTAGAGGGTTTGGGCGAGTTCGAGGCCGTCGACGCCGGGCATACGGATGTCGACGATGGCGATGTCGGGTTTCTCGGATGCGACGAGTTCGAGGGCCTTTTCGGCGCTGGGGGCGGGGCCGACGATCTCGACGCCGATCTGCTCGATGCATCGGACCAGATGCATGGCGGCGAGGTGTTCGTTTTCAACGACGAGTATGCTTTGGGGTGAATTGGGAAGGGTCGATTGGCGTGTATCCGGGTTCATCTTCACTCCTTCGCGAAGGACGCTTCGCGACGGTAGACCGACCCGGGATAACACGGTGTTGCCAGTGATAACGTGTGTTATTCTATGACCTGGCAAAACACGTGTCGATTCTCCGCATACTTTCTATAGATCGGCGGGTTGATCGGATGGTTGAGCGCGGATCGGGAAATAACCTGGGCGGACGGACGCCGGTAGCGGTGAGG
The DNA here is from genome assembly GCA_028281485.1 of Phycisphaeraceae bacterium. GTDB lineage: Bacteria > Planctomycetota > Phycisphaerae > Phycisphaerales > Zrk34 > JANQHD01. The sequence goes on along the minus strand of JANQJT010000265.1, from coordinate 33 downwards.
GAATCGGGGGTATTTGTGACGGATGGACGGGGG
>JANQJT010000234.1 GCA_028281485.1 Phycisphaeraceae bacterium | reverse complement strand
ACCCCCAAGCACACCAGCAAGCGCGCCCTGACGCCCCCCGGCATGCACGGCTACCGCGGTCGCCGTCTGCGTGACTACGGCGTGCGTCTGAACGAAAAGCAGAAGCTGCGCTACCACTACAACGTCCTCGAGAAGCAGTTCCGTCTGTACATGGACAAGGCCTCGCGCGCCAAGGGCAACACCGGTGAGGTGCTGCTGACCCTGTTGGAGAAGCGCCTGGACAACGTCATCCGTCGCCTGGGCTGGGCCCGCACCATCTGGCAGGCGCGTCAGATCGTGGCGCACGGCCTGGTGAAGGTCAACGGTCACAAGACCGACCGCCCCAGCTACTCGATCAAGGTCGGCGATGAGATCTCCATCAAGGACAAGAAGCTGCAGTACATCCGCGACACGATGGAGTCGCTGCCGGGCCACGAGGTGCCGGGTTGGTTGAGCTTCAACCCGTCGAACCTGACAGCCAAGGTCGTCAGCGAGCCCACGCCGGACCAGATCCCCTTCGACGTGAACATGAACCTCATCATCGAGTTCTATCGCTAAACCCGGCGACGCAAAACGAACACAAGACGCGGCTTCGGTCGCGTCTTTTTTTGTGTTGTGTGTGGGGTAGGAACCGATCAATTGAACGCCATGAAGCGCTTGAGCGCGGCGATGCAGTTGGCGTCGAGGGCGTGGGGTGCCTGCTCGTCGAGGATGCCGAAGGCCTGCTCGAGCGACATGCCCGCGCGGTAGTGGCGATCCTGCGTGAGGGCGTCGAAAACGTCGGCCACGGCGAGGATGCGGGCGCGGAGGTTGATCTGGTCGGCCTTGAGCCCGAGGGGGTACCCCGAGCCGTCGAGCCGTTCGTGGTGGGCGGCGGCGGTCTCGGCCATGCCCTTGAACTGCTCGGTGAACTCGATGCGCGAGAGGATGGTGGCCGAGTGTGAGGCGTGTTCTTTCATCACGGCGAACTCGCCGTCGCTGAGGCGGCCGGGCTTGGAGAGGACCATCTCGGGCGTGCCGATCTTGCCGACGTCGTGGAGCAGGCCCGCGATGCGCTGCCACTCGATCTCGGCCGGGCCCTGGCCGAGCTCGAAGGCGATGCCCATGGCGTAGTTGGCGACGTTGATCGAGTGCACGGCGGTGAGCGGGTCGCGCGCGTCCAGCGCCGCGGAGAAGGCGAAGACGAAGCTGTCGAACTGGCGTTGCTGCGCCTCGTAGAGCTGGGCGTTTTCCAGCGCGATGGCGACCTGCACGGCGATCGCCTCGAGCAGCTCCAGCGCGAGCTCATCGAAGTAACCGACGCGCTTGTCCATCACCTGCAGCACGCCCAGGCCGCGGCCGGTGCGGTGCAGCACGGGCACGACCAGCATCGAGCGCGGCACGTATCCGGTGTTCGAGGCGACGGCACGCGCGAAGCGATTGTCTTCCAGCGTGTCGGCGACGCAGACCGGCTCGTGGGAGTGGAACACGTCGCCGGCGATGCCGTGACGATCGGGGATGCGGATCTCGTGGCCGTACTCCTCGACGCCTTGGGCGACGTTGGAGTACAGCTCGCGCGAATCGGGCTGGTGGATAAACATGGTCGAGCGGTCGGCGCAGAACGCGGCGGTGACCTGGTCCATGATGGTGTGCATGAGCAGGTCGGTGTCGTGGATGGAGCCGATGGCGCGGGACACCTGCAGCAGCGTCTCGAGGTGACGCTGGTCGGCGCTCTGCGGCCCACAGAGTTGCTCGGTGAGTTTTTGGCTGATCTGGCCCATGGGCGTTTTCCATGAGCAAAATCGGATAGACGAGGCCCGCAATTCGTCAATGATACCCGGTTTTTGGCATTGTGAGGGCCGAATAGGCGGTGCGGCACTCACAATCGCTACAAACGTAACACCTTGTGAATATTGTCCGTTGAAGGGTGACAGGGGCCTGTTAGAATATTTTGGTAATGATTCGCGGCGAGCAGCCCGCAAAGGCGGGACGCGGATCACCCGAGCCCGGCGGTGTCGCCGAGTAAAGGTAAAAGGCGAAGCTCGCCCTCAGCACCGGCCGACGGGACTGAGGGATTTTTTATGCCCTTTTCCCGCCCGGCCCAGGCATGGGAGCTTCTCATCATGGTCGGTAACACCACACCGCAAAGCCCGCACGCGGCCATCTTCGGCATGCAGTGGGGAGACGAGGGCAAGGGCAAGGTGGTCGATCTGCTCACCGAGCAGTACGACTACATCGTCCGATACAACGGCGGGGCCAACGCCGGGCACTCCGTGCAGATCGGCGACGACCGCTACGCCCTGCACCTGATCCCGTCGGGCATCCTCCACAAAGACAAGACCAACATCATCGGCAACGGCGTGGTGGTCGACCCGGTCACGCTGATCGACGAGATCGACACGCTCGTGCAGCGCGGCGTCGAGGTCGGCGACAACCTGCGCATCAGCAACCGCGCCCACATCGTCATGCCCTACCACAAGCTGCAGGACGCGATGATGGAAGCCGCGGTGAGCGCCGCGCGCGGCGAACACAAGAAGATCGGCACGACCGGTCGCGGCATCGGACCGGCTTACGCCGACAAGATGCAGCGCTCGACCGGCGTGCGCATGGGCGACCTGCTCGACCCGGATCGCTTCGCCGACAAGATGGCGCACGTGGTGCGTTTGAAGAACGCGATGCTCGGCGGCATCGCGGACGTGGCCGGCGCCGAGTTCGAGCCGTACGACGCCGACGAGCTGACCGAGGCGTACATCGGTCACGGCAAGGTTCTCGCCGACCACATCTGTGACACGCAACACCTGCTTTCGACGGGCATGGCCGGCGGCAAGAAGCTCTTGTTCGAGGGCGCCAACGGCTCGATGCTCGACATCGACCACGGCACTTACCCGTATGTCACCAGCAGCAACTGCGGCTCGGTCGGCATCTACGCCGGCGCGGGCGTGCCCGGCGGCACGGTCGGGCGAACCACCGGCATCATGAAGGCGTATACCACGCGTGTGGGGGCCGGGCCCTTTGCCACGGAACTGGACGACGCCATCGGCCAGCGCATCCGTGACCGCGGCAACGAGTACGGCACCACCACGGGTCGGCCGCGTCGGTGCGGCTGGCTGGACCTGGCCGTGGTGCGCTACACCGCGGCGGTGAACGGGATCACGGAGATCGCGCTGATGCTGTTTGACGTGCTGGCTGGCTTTGAGACGCTGAAGGTGTGCGTCGGCTACGAGGTCGACGGCCGCCCCGTCGCCGGCTTCCCGGAAAACGGCGTGGCGCTGGAGAAGGTGACACCGGTGTACGAAGAGCTGCCGGGCTTTGACGAGGAGATCACCGAGTGTCGCGACTACGACGACCTGCCGGCCAACGCCAAGGCGTACGTCGATCTGGTTGAGCGCGTGGTGGGCGTGCCGGTGAGCATCGTCAGTGTCGGACCGAAGCGCAGCCAGACGATGATGCGTGTGGCGCACGAAGCGGTGGGTGTATGAGCGAGCGTGAATCACAGCTCGGATTGCCGGCCGAGGTCTTGCCCCATCACGTGGCGATCGTGATGGACGGCAACGGCCGCTGGGCGCAGGCCAAGGGCAAGAGCCGAACGGTCGGCCACGCGCGTGGCGCCGAGGCGGTGTTGCCGATCGTGACCGAGTGCGCGCAGCTCAGGATCGAGGCGGTGACGCTCTACGCCCTGAGCACGGAGAACCTGCTGCGACGCCCCGACGACGAGGTGGCGGCCCTGATGGGTCTGTACGAGCAGTACCTGATCAGCGAACGGAAACAGCTGTTGGATAACAACATGCGGTTCCGTCACATCGGTCGCCGCGATGGCATGCCGCCGACGGTGCTGGCCGAGCTGGATCGCAACGCCGAGCTGACCCAACAGAACACCGGCATGGAACTCGCGCTGGCGCTGAACTACGGCTCGCGACAGGAGATCACCGACGCGGTGCGCACGATCGGCGAAAAGGTCGCGAGCGGCGAGCTGTCACCTGACGCCATCGACGAATCGCTCATCGAGAATCACCTGTACACCGCGCACCTGCCCGAGCCGGACCTGCTGATCCGCACGGCCGGCGAGAAGCGCGTGAGCAACTTCCTGCTGTGGCAGATCAGCTACGCGGAGATCTGGGTCACCGAGACGTTCTGGCCGGACTTCGATGTCGAACACCTGCACACGGCGCTGCGCGACTACGCGCGGCGTCGGCGGAACTTCGGCGCAGCCCCGGTGGCAATCGATTGAATCACACGCGGCGCAGCGGGCCGGGTCGTCACGCCGTTTCGATGTTACACTAACCCCATGCTCATTCACCGACTGATCTTTGGGCCGATTCTCATCGCGGTGTTGCTCGGGTTGTTCTGGGCCGACGCGGCGCTGGAGACATCGAAGCCCGATTGGCCGGTGGGCGTGGTGCTGGCGGCGCTGGCGGCGGTGTTGCTGCCGCTGGGGGCGATCGAGTTCGGCAAGCTCCTGCAAGCCAAAGGCGCAGCGGTGAACACCGTTCTCGCCTCGGCCGGCGCGGTCGTTGCCGCCTGGGCGGTGTACTGCCCGTCCGATCAGCCGATCGCCGCCGCCGCGCTGGTGGTGACCTTTGCCGCGGCGATGATCTGGCACCTCCGCCGCGCAACGATCGAGGGCGCGATGG
>JANQJT010000054.1 GCA_028281485.1 Phycisphaeraceae bacterium | reverse complement strand
CCAAGACCTGCTGGCCGACCGCGCCGTTGATATTACGGACAGGGTCGCGATCGAGGGCCACACCCTCACGCTGCCGGGCGCGTTGATCGACACGATCGGCACGTCGAAAAATCCCACCGGCGACATCTCGACGCCGGGCCTGGTGTTGAAACTGGCAATGTAAGACGGATCGGCTGCTCAGTCGAGCTTGATCTTTCGAGCCCAGGTAACGCCGTCTTTGCCGATGCGGACCTCGATGCCCGCTTCGAGCAGCTCGTCGCGGATCGCGTCCGACGCGGCGTAGTCCTTGTCGGCGCGCGCGGCGTTCATCGCTTGGGCCATCGCGTCGATCCGGTCGTCACTCAAGCCGACCGTGTCGACCGGAGCATCGACCCGTGAAGGGGCGAGCACGTCGAGCACGCTGTCGATGCGTTTCAGCGCCATCACGTCCTGTCGCGTGGGGTCGGGCGTGGCCTTGATCCAGCTGAACAGGGCGCCCAGAGCCGCGGAGATGTTCAGGTCGTCGCCGAGCGCCTCGGCGAAGGCGCACTCGATTTCGGTGTCGCCCATGCGGGGGCTGTCGGGCTCGGGCGTGTCGTGCGTCGCGGCGAAGTCGCGTAGACGGGTGACGGCCTTGGCGGAGTCTTCCAGGCCCTTGACGGTGAAGTTGGTGTTGGCGCGGTAGTGAGTGCGCAGCAGCTCGTAGCGGAGCACGGCCGGCTCGACGCCGCGCGCCGCCAGGTCGCGAAGGGTGTAGAAGTTGCCCTTGCTCTTGGACATCTTCTCGCCCTCGACCATGAGGTGACGCTGGTGCAGCCAGAAGTTGGCGAAGCTGTCGCGTCCGGTGGCGCCGCGCGACTGGGCGATCTCGCACTCGTGGTGAGGGAAGATGTTGTCCTCGCCACCGGTGTGGATGTCGATCGACTCGATGGGCTTGCCGGCCAGGGCCGAGTGCAGAGACAGCGCCATCGCGGAGCATTCGATGTGCCAGCCGGGGTAGCCGGTGCCCCAGGGCGAGTCCCACTTCATCAGGTGCTTGTCGTCGGCCTTCCACAGGAGGAAGTCGGCGGGGTGTCGCTTACCGGCCTGGTGGGCGTCTTCGACGCGGCCGCCCGCGCCGGATTGAACGGCGTCGAGGGTGTTGCCGCTGAGCTTGCCGTAGTCGGGGAAGCTGGTGACATCGAAGTAGACGGCGCCGTCGTCGGTGACGTAGGCGTGGCCGTTGTCGATGAGCTTGGCGATCATCTCGATCATGCGATCGATGCAGGCCGTGGCGTGGGGCATGTGGGTTTCGTATTCGTCGGCGACCTTCAGACGGATCAGGCGTGCGTCTTCGAGAAACGCCCGGGTGAAGTACGCGGCGATCTGGTAGGGATCGGTCGGGTCGTCGACGTCGGCGGCGCCCTGTTTCTTGGCGGTCTTCAGGCGGTCGGCGGCGAGCTCCATCTTGTCCTGCCCCCCGCCGTCGGCCAGGTCGTCTTCGGTCATGTGACCCACATCGGTGATGTTCATCACCTGTACGACCTCGTGGCCGGTGAACTCGAAGTAGCGGCGCAACAGGTCGCTCAGCAGGAAGCTGATGAAGTTACCGATGTGGACGTAGTCGTAGACCGTCGGTCCGCAGTTGTACATGCGGATGACGCCGTCCTCGATGGGACGGAAGTCTTCGACGCTGCCGGTGAGTGTGTTGTAAAAGCGTGTGGCCATGGAAGCGAAGGATTCTAACGTGCGTTGGGGCATGAAAAAACCCCCACACCTTACGGGCTGCGAGGGTCGTTAGAGGTCGAGATGACCCGGATGAATAACTATTCAAACGTACACCACGGGGGGCGTGTGTCCAGAAAAAGTGTGGATTATTAAGGCAAAAAGCGGCAATTGACAGGCTGGAGCGGGATCAATCGGGGCTGCCGTTGCCTCGGGCGGCAACGCGGTGCAGCTGCTCGATCCGGACGCGATTGACGCGTGTGCGCTCGGCCTCGATGACGGTAAAGCGGAGATTGTCGAACTCGAACCGCTCGCCGACCTCGGGAATGTGACCGAGCGTGGCGAAGACGAAGCCGCCGATCGTGTCGTAGTCTTCGTTTTCGGGCAGGGTGACGGTGAGCTTGTCGTTGACGTCGTCGATGTAGGCGCGGCCGTCGACCTCGGCGGTGCGGTCGTCGAGGCGATCGATGCTGGGTTCGGTGCGACCGGCGGGCTCGTACTCGTCCTGCACCTCGCCGACGATCTCTTCGATGATGTCCTCGAAGGTGACCAGCCCCGCCGTGCCGCCGTACTCGTCGAGCACGAGCGCGACGTGCACCTTCTGGCTCTGCATCTCCGGCAGCAGGTCGCGCAGCGTCTTGGTCTCGGGCACAAACATCGCGGGGCGGACGGCGTCGCGGATGTCGAACGGCTCGTCGCTGGGTTTGTGCAGTTGGCCGAGCAGGTCCTTGGCGTAGAGCACGCCGAGGATGTGGTCGAGGTTCTCTTCGTAGACCGGCAGGCGGCTGTGGCCGGCCCGCTGGACAATGGCGACGACCTGCTCGAGCGTCGCGTCGGACTCGACGCCGATCACGTCCGTGCGCGGCGTCATGATCTGGTCAACGGTGGTGGAGGGGAACTCCACGATGGCCTCGATCATGTCGGCCTGGGTCTCGTCGACCAGGCCGGTCATCTCGCCCTCGCTGACCTTGTCGAGGATCTCCTGTTCGATCTCGGAGGTGTCATCGGGACGGGGCTTGGCCACACCGAGCAGGCGGCGGACCAGCGGATCGAACGCGTGCAGGAGTTTGAGCAGCGGGCGGAGCAGAAGATTCAAACCACTTAAGAGCGGTAGCGCAAACGCCAGCAGCGGCTCGGCGCCGTATCGCCCCCAGCTCATCGGCACGGCCACCACCACCACCGCGATCAGCGCCATCGCGAACAAACACGCGCCCAGTAGCTGCATCCAACCGGTCGCCTGCGTCGGCGGCGCCAGCCAGGCGACGGCCGAGAGGATAATCACCATGTTTAACAGCGCACGGAGGAAGCCGGTGAGCATGACGAACTCGCCGCGCCGCTCCAGCAACCGCAGCCGCTCGATCCGACCGCGCGCCGCGAGGATCTCCTCAAGGCGTGTGCGGCTGTAGTGGTGCAGCGCGTTGTGACACGATCCGAAGAAGCTGCTCAACAGCGCCGCCAACAGTGCCAACCATAGACCCCACTGTGTCACGTCAGCTTCCCCCCTCTGTATCGAACACGCGACCGATCCCGATGGCCTCGAGCAGCGCGTCTTCGCGCGCGTGCATCTCGGCGTGGTGGGCGGTGTCGTGGTCATCGTAGCCCAGCAGGTGCAGCAGGCCGTGCACGGCGTACAGCAGCAGCTCCTCCCGGGCGGTGTGTCGCTGATCGGCGGACTGTCGCTCGGCCTCGTCGCGGCAGATGTAGACCTCGCCCTCGATGCGGTCGCGGGCGCCCGGCGCCTCGGCGCGGGTGCCGACAGCGGTCTGGTCGAGGTAGTCGAAGGTGAGCACGTCGGTCGTGCCCGTCACGCCGGAGTAGCGCTCGTGGACCTGGGCCATGGTGTTGTCTCCCACGACAACGACGCTGAGCTCGATGGATCGGAGCGCGAGCTGCACAGCGACGC
>JANQJT010000113.1 GCA_028281485.1 Phycisphaeraceae bacterium | reverse complement strand
AGCCTTCTTTCTTGGTGACCTCTTCGGATTCGTCCTGGAAGCTCTCGGAGCCGCCCATCATGTCGAGGACGAAGACGCCCTGGTCGGCGACGTTGTTGTAGGCGGCCTTGAAGTACTCGAGCAGTTCGTCGCGGGTGTGGAAGCAGTAGAACGAGAAGTTCTGTGCGGCGACGACGTCGGCCTTCTCGCCGGGCTTGCGGACGTCTTCGAGGAGGAAGGTGAGCCGGCTGCGCTGGTCGTCGGTGAGCTCGGTCTGCAGGTTTTCTTCGCACCACTTGAGGGGGTTGGGGTCGAGGTCGATGCCGATGGCGGTGCGGTCGTCGGTGGACTTGACCCACTCGCAGCAGACGGCGGCGGTGCCGCAGAAGTCTTCGCGGAGGGTGACGGGGGCGCGGCCGAATTGTTCGGTGAAGACGCGATCGAAGAACTCGACCTCGACGGTGGGTTCCTGGACGCTGCGCAGGTAGAGGTCGTGTTTGTCGGCGGTCTTGGCGGTGAGGTGGGGCTTGTTGGTCTTGGACTTGTTCTTGGGTTTTTTCTTCTTGGCCATCCGTAGCTCGGTGTCTTGGAGTAAGGGGATTCGCCCCGCGTGGGCGGACGTGGTATGGATACACGCGATGAGCACGCGACGCAAACCCCCCTCGGGCCTCGGGCCGCGCACGGCCGACCGGCACGAGCTGTACCAGACGGCGGTGCAGCGGCCGACGGTGATGATCGGATTCATCGAGGAGCTGTTCGAGATGGTGCGCGGTCGCGAGCCGATGGTGTTGCGGGAGGATTTCTGTGGGACGGCGTTTTTGTCGGCAACGTGGGTGCGGAGCCTGCCGGGTCGTCGGGCGGTGGGGGTGGACAACGATCAGGATGTGCTGGCGTGGGCGGAGCGGATGAACCGTCAGTCGCTGGGTGGGGAGGCGGAGCAGTTGAGGCTTGTGTGTGATGACGTGATGGCGGTGGATGCGCCGGCGGACGTCGGGGTGAGTCTGAACTTCTCGCATTGGGTCTATCACGAGCGGAAGCAGTTGTTGGCGTACCTGAAGCATGCGCACGCGTGTATCGAGCCGGGCGGGCTTTTTGTCTGTGACGCGTTTGGCGGGCCGGCCTCGATGCAGCCGTGTCTGGACGAGCGGCCGTTCGGCGGGTTCAAGTATCAGTGGGAGCAGGTCAGTTACGATCCGATCACGGGGAACATCCGATGCGCGATCCACTTCAAGTTCCGCAACGGGGGCGTGATGAAGAACGCGTTTGAATACGATTGGCGGATGTGGACGCTGCCGGAGATCGCGGAGTTGCTGACGGAGGCGGGGTTCGGTGAGATCGGTGTGTACTTCGAGAGCGAGGACGGGTTTATCGCGGACATCGAAGAGGTGGAGTACGAGGCGTGGGTGGCGTATGTCGTGGCGCTGCGGGACTGAAACGATATGAGAATCATTGCGGGACAACATAAGGGACGGAAGCTGCTTGGGCCGGCGGGCAAGGGGACGACGCGGCCGATCACGGATCGTGTGAAGACGTCGCTGTTCGATCGGCTGACGGCCGACGGTTTGATCGAGGGGGCGGTGGTGTTGGACCTGTTTTGCGGGACGGGGTCGATGGGGCTGGAGTGTTTGAGCCGGGGGGCGAAGCGGGTGACGTTCGTGGATCGAGATCGTGTGGCGCGGGCGCGGCTGGAGAAGAACCTGGAGGCGATCGGGAAACGGGGTGACGCGACGGTGTTGAGCGGTGACATTCTGTCGGCGGGGTTGGTGGGGGTGCTGCCGGATGGGCCTTACGATCTGATCTTTGTCGATCCGCCTTATCCGATGATGGCCGACGGGAAGAGCGGGGCGAAGGTGATGGCGCAGCTGGAGCGTTTGGCGGGGGCGGCGGCGGCGGGAGCGGTGCTGGAGATGCGGACCGAGCGACACGTGGCGGTCGGGGCGGTGGCGGGTTGGGGTGAGCCGGATTCGCACCGGTATGGGACGATGGTGCTGCATTTCTTCGGGCGCGGCGGTTAGGATGGGGGGATGAGCAGTCACGCACATCCGGCGACACCGCGCGAGGCGGCGACGAAGGTCGTGGAGGTCCTGTCACAGGCGGGTCACACGGCGTACTTCGCGGGGGGTTGTGTGCGTGACATGCTGCGGGGCGCGGAGGCGAAGGATTACGACGTGGCGACGGACGCGCCGCCGGAGGTCGTGGGGGCGCTGTTTCGCAAGACGCGCGCGGTGGGGCAGGCGTTCGGTGTGATGCTGGTGCGGTTGATGGGGTGTGAGATCGAGGTGGCGACGTTTCGTTTGGAGTGGGGGTATGAGGACGGGCGTCGGCCGGGCGGCGTGGAGTATTCGGATGCGGAGCACGATGCGCAGCGTCGAGACTTCACGGTCAACGGGCTGTTCTTCGATCCGTTGGAGAACCGGGTGATCGATTACGTCGATGGGCAGGCTGATATTGAGCGGGGGGTGATCCGCGCGATCGGCGATGCGGACGCGCGGTTCGGCGAGGATTACCTGCGGATGTTGCGCGCGGTGCGATTCGCGGCGCGGTTGGGTTATGAGATCGATCCGTTGACGGCGGGGGCGATCACGAAGCACGCGGCGAAGCTGGACGGGATCAGCCGGGAACGTATCGGCATGGAGGTGGAGATGATGCTGACGGGGGTGGGGCGGGTGCGCGCGATCGAGCTGTTGGGGGAGTTGGGATTGGAGGCGGTGGTGCTTGGGGAGGCGTGCGAGCGCGCGTCGCGTGCGATGATCGATGCGCTGGATGACGAGGCGGGGTACGTGGCGATGCTGGCGGCGTGGTTGTGTGATCGGTACGCGGGGTCGCGCGAGGAACTGGAACGGTTGAAGGTGGTGCAGATCGTTAACCGTTGGCGGCGGGCGCTGGTGCTAAGCAACGAGCTGCGGGATGGGTTGGTCGCGGCGCTGCGTGAGTTGGTTGTGGTGTTGGACTGGGCGGCGCTGGGTGTGGCGCGGCGGAAGCGGCTGCTTGCGCGGGAGGATTGGGGGACGCTGTGGGCGGTGACGTTGGCGTGGTGTGAGGTGTATGGGGGGCTGGATGTGGTGTCGGTGGAGGGGCAGAT
>JANQJT010000101.1 GCA_028281485.1 Phycisphaeraceae bacterium | reverse complement strand
GGCGAAAGAGGGGCGTGGGTTTTTGTTGGTGGAGGATGTGCTGCAGCAGCGGCGGCGGAGCAGCGCGGAGCGGTTTGATGCGGAGATGTTGTGTGCGCGGCCGAGCCGGAGCGACGCGGTGTTCACGCGGTTTTCTGTGGGGCGGCACGTGCGGCGCGTGGGGGTGGATCGGGGGTTGGAGTGGGTTGGTGGGATGGACTTTGGGATGCGTAGTCCTTTGGTGATGTTGTGGGCGCAGCTAAGGGGCGAGGGTGAGGGGTGCGTGGTGGAGGTGGTGGATGAGTACATCGCGACGGATCGGACGATGGGTGAGCACGTGGGGGAGATCGAGGGGCGGGGCTGGCCTGGTGTGTCGTGGTTGGGTGTTGATCCGGCGGGCGGTGCGCGGAATGAGCAGACGGGTGTGTCGAATATCGGTTGGCTAAAGGGGCGGGGGTATCGTGTGCGTGCGCGGCGTGGGGGTGTGGCGGAGGGGTTGGAGGCGCTGAGGTGGCGGTTGGATGGTGTGGGGGGTGAGCCGGGGCTGGTGATCGATCCGCGGTGTGCGGGGTTGATTGAGGCGATGACGTGTTATCACTTCGACGGGGATCGGCCCTGGAGCGGGGCGCCTGTGAAGGATGGGCACGATCACGCGGTGGATGCGCTGCGGTACCTGGTGATGAATATGGGTTGGGGTGGGCGCGTGGAGCGGCGTCGGTATTAGCCGAGCAGGAGGTTGAGGCCGACGTGTAGGCCGACGGAGGCGAGGGCTATAGCGACGACGATGACGACGGTGAGGCGGATGGCTTGGGGGATGATGGTGTTTTCGTGGGGGTGTTTGAGTGATTTGTAGACGAGGGCGATGGCTGCGGCGATGGGGATGATGAAGAGCATCCATACTTCGTCGATGGGGAGGGGTTGCAGGAAGGGTTTGAGGGCGAGTGTGAAGAGGGTCATGGGTTGTCCTCCTGTGTGAGGACGCGTCCGCGCTGGTTGGGTTTGTCGGGCTGTGGGTAGGGTGTGACGCAGAGTGCGTTGATGATGACCAGAAGGTTGAGGAGTCCGGCCATGGCGCAGTAGAGGGTGCCGATTTCGTTGGCGCGACCGATGGAGGGATCGTATTGTCCTTCGAGATTTGATCGGACGTTATCGACGACGAAGGTGATGGGGCCGTTAAAGGCCTGACCGTAGAACCAGAGGTTTGCTTTCCAGTTGTATTTTCCGTTTGGGCCGGGCGTTGTGTCGTGTTCGACGACGCCGATGCCACCGACGAGGATGCCGAGTGTGAAGAGGGAGAGGACGGCGGCCATGATGAGGAAACCGCGTTTTTTTTGGCCGAGGATGATGTGTCCGAGTCCGGGGAGGATGCAGGCGCAGAGTCCTGCGAGGGGCTTGAATTGAGCGGTGTGTGTGTCGGGGTTGGGGGGTGCGGGTTGGTCGGGCTTGTTGGTGTTGGGGGTGGTCACGGGGGGCTCCGTGCGGTGTCGTCTGGGGTGTGTGTTAGGGGGTGCTTTTGGTGGTTTGGGATATTGACAAGCCGCGCGGTTAGGTTAGTTTACCGCCGTGCCTCGGGCAAGGCGTCTTGGCGGGGCATTGAATCGGAGGTCCGGTAATGGATTGTAAAACAGCTGATCAGACTGAGTGGTTTGTCGAGGAAGCGTGGTCGGTGACATCGGTTGAGTCGAGCGAGGCGCTTTCGCGTTGGCCTGGTGTGGAGCCTAAGTGCCAAGATGATGAAGATGAGGTTGATTCGGACGATCTATTTGACGATGAAGATGATGATCTCTTCGACGACGACGACCTGACGGACGAGTTCGACGACGAGGAAGACTATGACGACGAGTTCGATGATGACGAGCTCGACGACGACGATCTTTAGGGGTTGATGCGGTCTTTCGCTGTGTGCGGCCGCTCGGCCGCGTTGCGATGGAGACCGAATCATGTCTGAAGCATCGAGCAGCAAGCGTCCCGAGGGCGAGGGGGAATCGTCCTTTAACCGCAGCGTAATAGACCGGCGCAGCGGCCTTGATCAGCCGATCGATTTTTCGGACCGACGCGGATCGGGTGATCGTCGGGACGGCATTGACGGTCGCGATCCTTCGGGTTTGAAGCGTTTGCGTGGTCCGGGCCGACGTCGTCCGGAGTTTAACCGCGCTGCTGAGGAGGGTGAGTTCAGCGGGGAGCAGTTTCTTTTTGTGGCGGCGATTGATGCGTTCAAGCGCGCCAACAACAAGAGCTTCCCGACGTGGACCGAGGTGTTGGAGGTGATTCGTCGTTTGGGTTATCGCAAGACGATGCCTTGTGAGATCAACTTGTCGAACGCTTCGGATTGGACGGAGGAGCCGGACGCGCCGGCGTTTGCGAGTGACGAGGGGTCGGACGACGGGTGAGATTGGACAGATGATTGCATGAAAAAAGCCCGGCAAGCGCCGGGCTTTTCTGTGTGATGATGTTTTGGGTCAGGCGAAGTAGTCGGCGTTGGACTGGACGAAGGCGGACCATTCTTCGGGGAGGTCTTCTTCGGGGAAGATGGCTTTGACGGGGCATTCGTCGACGCAGAGGCCGCAGTCGATGCAGGTGTCGGGTTCGATGTAGAGTTGGTCGGCTTCTTCGAACTCGGGCTCGTCCTTGGTGGGGTGGATGCAGTCGACGGGGCAGACTTCAACGCAGGCGGTGTCCTTGGTTCCCACGCAGGGTTCGGCGATGATGTGAGGCATGATAGTGGTCCTTTCGGCGGACGGGTATGGAACGATCTTGCAGGTAGTATAGGTGCGGCGGGGGGCTGGACAAGCGTTTTTCGCATTAAAAAAGGGGCTTGGGCTAATTGATACTGAGTATCGAAAAGGGTGTGTGGGAGGGGGTTTTGGGGTGTTTTTG
>JANQJT010000098.1 GCA_028281485.1 Phycisphaeraceae bacterium | reverse complement strand
CTTCCAGCACCGCGGACCGCCGGAGCATCACCGACGGGTGGCTGACGGGGTTGGTGAAGCGCAGCGACCAACGCAGCTCGGCGTCTTGGGTCGGATGGTCCGTTAGCACCTCGCGCGAGCCGAGCCGGGACATCTGTGTGCCCAGCAATCCGACCTTGCGGTGGTCGCACAGATAATCCACCTGGCGTCGCAGCCGGTCGGGCTCGGCCTGGTCGTCGGCATCGATACGCGCGAGCAGCTCGGTTTGCGCGTTTGCCACCAGCTGCGCCAACGCTCGCCCGATCCCGATGCGCGCTTTGCCTATTACCCGCCCCTGGACCTCCCGGCCGACCCACCTGCGCAGGATGTCCGGCGTCGCGTCGTTGGAGCCGTCGTCCCAAACGTAGACCGTGTGCGCATGGTCGGCGTAGTCCTGTTCGGCGATCGAGGTCAGGGTCGATTCAAGGGTCCGTTCGGCGTTGCGGACCGGCAGCAGCCAGGTGACGCGTGGGGGCATGGTCGGACTCCTTTACGCGGCAAGCCGTTGAGGAACAAGAAGAGCCGAAACGCCGGCCTGCTCGAAAATCGCCCCGAAGCGGGCGGCATAGGTGTGCTCTGCTAGCGTGCGATCGTAGCCGCGCTGGGCCACGGCGCGGCGTTCGGCTTCGTTCGATAAGTAAAACTGCACCTGATCAAGCAGGTCATCCACGGATTCAAACGTCGCGCAGTCCACGCCAGGCTCAAGGTACGTGTGCAGGTCTTCCGCGGGCTGGGTCAGCAGGAACCCGCCGCAGGCCGGCACTTCGAAGACGCGGCCCTTGATCTGGCGCGGTGGCAGCGGGGCGCTGCGTTCGGCGCGCTGCTTGCTTCGGCGGGCGATGCGCTGTGCCGCGCCCCACACCCGCCAGAGGCCGGGCTTGTCGCGCAGCGACTGGACGGTGTGGCTGGAAGCGATGGCTTCGGCGCGCGTGCGGGTACTGCTGGACGCATCGGCGAAGTTCAGGTTGATCCGGCTTGTGCCGAAGACGCGCATCATCTCGGCCTGATCAAGCTTGCCGCTCGGCCAGCCGTTGCCCCAGGCATTGACACGTATGCCGGCGCGCTGCAGCGCTTCGATCGCTTGCTTCCGGACGCCGTAGGGCTGGCCGACGAAGGTGACGTCGTATTCGGGATCGCCCGGTGTCGGTTTATACGTGTGGTGATTCGCGCCCCACTGGCTCTTGATCACGTTCATCAGGCCGTTACGGCGGTACCGCTCCAGGGCGTTCTGTGAGGTCGTGACGGCCTGATTGAAACAGGGCGTCCACCCGCGGGCGTGGCTGTCGAACTGCCAGTGGTCGTCGCAGAACCAGTTGATCGTGACGGTATCAGTGCTGTCCGAGATCCACCGAATGACGCGCTTGTCGATCAGGTCGCGGCGGACAACGCCGAAGAGAACATCCGGCTTGTCGCGCCGCACGATCTCGGTGAGCCGGCGGTTGGTTGCGGATCGGCCGATCTCGTCAACGAGCGTCGGGTAGTCGAAGTAGTCGACCTCGCACCCCATCGCGCACAAAGACTGATAGAAGTTGTAGTGCTCAAAGCTGAGCCCGCGGGACTTCTGGCCGTAGTCGTATTGTTGGGCAGCGTAGAGGATGCGCATGGTGTTCTTCGTTACTTACGCCGCGGCGGATGCGCTGGCGGCCTGTTTCTCCGCGGTGACGTGCAGGCCGAAGGCGAGGTACTCGTCTGATCCGGTGTCCTGCTTCTGCAGCTTCGCCAGCCCGCGCAGCAGCAGCTTGCTGCTTAGCATCGTCAGCCAGCCCGGCTTCTTCCCGGCGTACTTTGCCGCCATCTGCGGGATCCGCCGGGTTTCCTGCGCGATCGATTCAAAGTAGCTGCCGTTCGCGTCGATTGTCGTGATCGACATACCCAGCTCGCCGAGGTGCTTCTCGTAGAAGTAGCGGTTGAACCCGGTGCAGAAGTGGTAGGGCGAGAAGTGCGTGTTGCTGACGAACGGGGCGGTGAGGATCAGTCTGCCGCCGGGCTTGAGCAGGCGCGTGAGTTCACGGAGTGCCGCGATCGGGTCGGGCACGTGCTCGATAACCTCGGTGCAGAGGACCGCGTCGAAGCTCGCGTCCGGCGTGGGGATCGCGGTGATGTCGCTGACCAGGTCCAGGCCGTGGTTGTGCCAGGCCTTGATCTGCCCGCCTCTACCGTCGCCCTGGCCGTCATACTCGGCGAAGTCCTGCGCGACATAGTCGAGGTGTGCGCATGCGTCGCGGTATGGCTGCATGCCCGCGCCCGCGTCCAGCAGGCGCGCGCCGGTGGGCAGGGCTCGCAGCTGCGCTCGCACCCAGCCGTGCCGTGTCTGTTCGTTGGTGGTGCCGATCGTGTTCATGGTCATTGTCAAGCCGCTTCGGCCTGCCGGGGTTGCGTCGTGCTCGATCTTGTTGCCGGCGCAAGCGTCTGGCGCGGCGGCTCACCCACGCGGTCGCGCCAGGCCTTACGGCTGATGAAAAGGCCGTTGACGTAGGTGCTCGCGTAGAGGAAGTAACCGATTGATTCCATCAACCCGAAGATGTCCTGTCGCGGCCGGCCGAGGTTGTCTTCGCTAAACTCGGCCGACTCGATACAGATCAGTTCTGGCGCATGACGGTCGAAGTCGTAGGTGTTCAGGATCGCGAGGTCCAGCCCCTCCGCGTCGATCGAAACGAAGTTCGGCCGATGCCGCAGGTGATTCTGGATCGCCACGTCGATCGGCAATGTCGGGACATCTAAACACTCGACGATGCGGTAGGGCCCCTGCTTGCACGCGTCTTCCGCGACCTGAAGCGAGAAGGTGTTCAGTGTCGGCTGGCTCAGCCGGTAGAACTCGGCCGAGCGAGAGCCGTCCACGCTGATTCCCGCGGCGAGCACGGTGTCACCGCGCCGCTTGCGGCTTAGCTTCTTAACCCCGTCCGGGTCCGGCTCGATTAAGAGGCCACGGCAACCGAGCGTGTACAGCAGGTACGTGTTGCTCAATCGCACCGGGTCGTGCGCGCCGACATCGACGTAGCTCGGCCGATCGATCCGCAAGTGTTTGCAGAGCACGGTGTGCGCAAGGATGTCCTCACCGGCCTGCGCGTAGCTGCGCAGCGGCTTGTTCGCGTTGACGCTGCGGCGGAGCCAGCCCATCACGCCGCCTCCTTGGGTGAGTTGTTCGGTTGCTCCCGGTAGCCGAGGACGCGCGCCGGGACGCCCGCCGCGATCGCCATCTGTGGGATGTCATGTGTTACGACCGCGCCTGCGCCGATGACTGCCCCGCGTCCGATCGTGACGCCGTCGGTCACGACGACCGAGGCGCCGAGCCAGGCGTCATCCTCGATCACGATCGGCCCGTCCGAGACCGCGTCGGCGAATCGCAGGGGCGTGTCGGTCTGGCGGTAGTCGTGGTTGCCCGCGGCGAGCGTGCAGTTGGGACCGATCATGACACGCTGACCGATCGCGACCCCGCTGCCGCCGAGGATGACGGTACTGAAGTTGATCTGGCTCTGAGCGCCGATTTCAACCATCGCAGCCGGGCTGTGGATCACCACGCGGTGGTTGATCAGTGCGCTCGGGTCGATGCGTGTGTTACCCGGCGTGTAGAGCTGCGCGGTGAACGCAACGCCGTGCGTGTTCTCGACGTGCGTGATCAGCCGGGGCAGCCGACGCAACACCCCGCACGGGCCAAACACTCGGGCGAGCAGGACGCGGATCGGGTTGTCACGATTCAGCTTCATTGTTTGCTACTACGCAGCGCGTTGGACCAGCTTCTTAAACAGGCCGGTCAAGCCTGCCTTGATGACCGGTTCGTTCGTCGCGGCCCTGCCTTTTGGCTTCTCCTGCTTCAAGCGCATCGGCCGACGGTCCAACTCGGTGAACCAGCGTTCGCGCCCGCGCGAGCTCTTGAGGTAACGCACGTCGGCGGGGTCGATCTGATCGAAGAACGGCCGGAGCACCTCCAGCGCGCTGCGGTCGATCGTGCCTTGCTTGGCGTGCCGGGCCCAGTAAGAGTTGTGGTCGTGGCGGTGGTAGTAGAACGAGCCGGGCAAGACAGTCATCGTCGAACCGGTTGCGCATTTGCGCAGGCCAAAGCCCCATGCGTCGAGCGCGCCCGCGCCCTCGGGGTAGCCGCCGGCGCGCTGCCAGGCCTCTTTGGTGAACAGGTAGTTGCCGCTTGCGCCGGGTACCTTGGTCGTGCGCAGGCTGCGGGCGAAGTCGGTAATCACCGCGTCGTAGGACAGCTCGTGCGTGACCTGCTCGGTCCCGCCGGCGTCGGTGAAGTACTTGAGCGTCTGGAAGCCGACGGTGTCGGTGCCCGTGCGGATCAGGTGGTCTCGTAGCGGGATGATGGCGTTCGGCGGGATGATGTTGTCCGAATCCACGCAGAAGCACAGCGGGTTCTTTGCCGCGGCGACGGCGGTGTTGCGCGCGGCGCTGCCGCCGCCGTTGCGGTCGTGCGTGATGACGCGCACCGCCGGGTGCATCGCGGCGATCTCGGCGAGCTGTATCGCCGTGTCATCCGTCGAGCCATCATTAACAAGGATGTACTCATCGCCGGGCTGGAGGTTGCCGTTGATGATCGCCGTGGCGGTCTCTTTGACCCAGTCGGCGCAGTTGTAGCAGGGCGAGAAGAAGCTGATGGGCAGGTGCTCGCGCTCGACCCACCACACGCCGTGGCCCGCTTCGTGCACACGCCAGCCGAAGCGTTGGAAGAACCGATCGACCGCACGCTTCACGCCTGGGAAGTCTTCGTGCCCGTAGTCGTGGCCGGCGATGATCCCGTGGGGGCGCACCTTGATCGCCCAGGTGCACAGGTCGCGCCAGACGCCCCGCTCGCTGTGGTCCGCGTCGAGGTAGACAAAGTCCAGCGAGCCGTCGGTGAAATGCTCGCCCGCGTCGGAAGAGTCTTCCCGGATCAGCTCGAACCGTTCGCCGAAAGGTGCCATGCGCTCGACGACGCGCTGGGCCAGGCGGTCGAAGAGGTTCTGGCTGAGGTTCATCGGGTCGTCGTAGTCGCCGCGGTGGCGGTAGCGATCGATACCGAAGAGTTTGTCGACGCCGCCGCGCTCGAGGATCGCGCCCGAGTGCCCGCCGAACGCGACGCCGACCTCGACGCCGCGGCGCAGCCCGCGCTCGTGGAGGATCGACGGGAACGCCGCGTAGCCGGACTGCCAGGCACCCTCGTACTTGCGGATCAGCTCGTTGAGTTGTTCGTCGTCTTTCTGCATGATGACACTCGGAGTCAGGCGGCGCGGGAGATCAGCTTGGCCAGGCGTTGTCGGATTGTTTGGAGGTTGTGCGTGAGCGTCGGCAGCAGGCCGACACGTGAACCGCTCTCGAAACGGATCGGGCGCTTGTCGAGTTCGGAGAACCACCGCTCCTGATTTTCGCTCTGCAGGAGGTAGAACTGCGACGCCGCGGTGAGCCTGCCGAAGTACGGGCGCAGCAGCGACAGCGCCAGGCGGTCGGTGTGACCCGGCTGGTGCTCGCGTTGCCAGTAGCTGTCGTGGCCGATGCGGTGGTCGTAGTAGCTGTCGTTGCAGACGCCGAGGGTTGATCCGGTTGCGACCAGGCGCAGGC
>JANQJT010000067.1 GCA_028281485.1 Phycisphaeraceae bacterium | reverse complement strand
GACCAGCGGCAGGGTCTGATCGCTGAGCTTAAACGGGTTGGCGTGCACGTCGTACTCGTTGAGCACGGTGTAGAACCACCCCACCGCCGCGTCGACGTGCAGCTGGGGCGTGGGGCGATCGTGACGCGCCGCGACCGCGTCGATGATCTTGCGGATGCCGCCGATGTCGTCGACACCGAACGCGTCGGTCGTGCCGAACGTCGCGATGACAAACGCGACCTGGCGGTCGTCCGCGTAGAGCTGTTCCAGCTTTTCTTCCAACAGGTCCAGCCGCATCGCCAACGACGCATCGGTCGGAACCGTGTGCAGGTGATCGGTGCCCATGCCCAGCCATCCGGCGAGCGTGGCGTTGGAGTAGTGGGCGGCCCGGGAGACGATGCCGCTGAGCCGGGCCTCCTGAAGCCCGCGATGCATCGCCCCGCCGGTCACGCGCTCGATGCCCAGCTTCCCGCCGTACAGGTTGGAGATCGTGCCGCCCATGGTGAACAGCCCCCAGGGCGAGTCGGTGTTGTAGAACACGAGGTTGGCCAGCGCCGTGATCGACTTCACCTCCAGCTCGTTGGAACGCTGGCTGTAGGTGTCGGTGCAGAGGTTGGGGTTCTTCAACAGGCACGCCAGCGCCCCGACCAGCGAGGCGTAGTTGGCCGGGCCTTTGACGTTCTCCAGGTGCAGGTTCGACGACCAGCCGTCGGTGCCCCAGAAGTAAGGGAAGATCGCGTCGCGCGCGTCCTTGAGATTGCCGGGCAGCGTGTGGATCTCGGGGTTGGCCTGTGCCGTCTCGTAGTTGCGCGACATCAGCCCGCCCGCCCCCTGCTTCTCTTCCATGACGACCGCGGTCAGCAACTCGTCAAAGATCGCCGACAGCTGCTCGCGATCACAGGTGAAAAACGTGTCGATGATTTCACGCAAACGATCCTGATCCATGGTTTACCCTTTACGCCATCGCCCCACCGGGCACGTTGACAGAAGCCGGTTGCGAAAGACGGACCTCGATCTTCTCCGACGGCAGCAGCTTGCCCTCGTTGCAGCTGCGCGACGGATCCAGCTCGCTCTTGATGCGGTCGAACAGGTCCATCGTCGACGTATTGAACATGACCTTCATCATCGGCAGTTTTTCGACGCCAACGCCGTGTTCGCCGGACACCGTCCCGCCGATGGACACACAATACTCGATGATCGCGTGGCTGGCGGCCATGGTGTTGGCGACCTGCTCGGGGTCGTCTTCGTCGAACATGAGGATCGGGTGGACGTTGCCGTCGCCGGCGTGGAAGACATTGGTGATCGACAGGCCGAACTCGGCGCCGATCGCCATGATGCGCTCGATGATCTCCGGTAGCATCGACCGCGGCACACACGCGTCTTGCGTGCAGTAGCTGGGGCTGACCTTGCCGATCGCGCCGAACGCGTGCCGACGCGCCTTCCACAGCTCGGCCCGGCGATCGGGATCACCCGAAGCGTCAACGGTCGCGGCGTTGTTATGATTGCAGAACTCCACCACGTGTTGCATATCCTCGTCGAGCGTGGCTTCGACGCCGTCGACCTCGATCAGCAGCATCGCCGCCGTGGCCGGATCGATGCCCAGGCCGAACGTCTCGTTGACGACCTTGACCATCGCGCCGTCGAGCATCTCCATGGCCGCGGGCACGATGCCCGAGCCGATGATGTCGGCCACACACAGGGTCGCGTCACGCGAGGTGGTGAACGTGGCGAGGACGGTGCGGAAGGCGTGGGGCGTGGCGGTCAGCCGCACCCACACGCGCGTGATCAGGCCGAGCGTGCCCTCGCTGCCGCACAGCAAACCCGGCAGGTCCGGCCCAACATCATCCGCCAGCGCACCGCGCGACGTGACGATCTCACCGGTCGGTGTGACCCACTCCATGCCGAGCACGTGGTTGGTCGTCACGCCGTACTTGAGCGTGTGCAGGCCGCCGGCGTTGGTCGCGGCGTTGCCGGCGATCGTCGATGCGTTCTCACTCGAAGGATCGGGCGCGAAGTGCAACCCCGCCCCGCCGGGC
>JANQJT010000338.1 GCA_028281485.1 Phycisphaeraceae bacterium | reverse complement strand
GTCTGGCCCGTCTCGGCCCCGTGTTCGATGCGCCCGGTGGCGCGCTGGGCGTAGCCGTCGCTCATCTCCGTGCCGACCCGGCGCCTGCCCAGACGCGCGGCCACGGCCAGCGTCGTGCCGCTGCCGACGAACGGATCGAACACCGCGTCGCCTTCGTTGGAACTCAGCTTGACGATGCGCTCCAGCAGCGCCTCGGGCAGCTGGCAGGGGTGCCAGCCCTGTCGTTCCTTGAACGTGCCGCACAGGCGGGACAGGTACCACGTGTCTTCGTCGGGTCGGAAGTAGCTGACGTCGTCGCCGTCGACTTCCTGCGGGCGGAGGTACCAGGTGTCGTCGGGCAGCTTGCCCTTGGGGTTGGCGCGGCGGTCGGCGTAGGTCGTCTGTCGCGCCGACGGCACGGCGACCGCGTCGCGGTTGAACGCGAACGGCGGGTCGCTGGCCTTCCACTTGCCCGTCGCCGCCGATCCCACGCAGTAAAACAGGTGCGCGTGAGACCGGTTGAACTTTGCCCGGCAGTTCTGGCCGAACGTGTAGTGCCAGATGATCCAGTTGCGGAAGACGAGACGCCCGTCGGCTTCGAGCTGTTTGAGATGCATGCGCGTCTCGGCGGCGTACTCATCGCCGATAAGGATGTACATCGAGCCGGTCGGCTTGAGCAGGCGGGCGCAGGCGTCGATCCATCGCTCGGTCCACTGCACGTACTCGTCGCCGGGCAGGTTGTCGTCGTACTGGTCGTAGGTGAAACCGATGTTGTAGGGCGGGTCGGCAAAGATCAGGTCCACCTGCTCTTTCGGCCAGTCGACCATGAGCTGCAGACAATCGCCGATGTGGATGCGGTCGATCTCGAGTTTGCGCTGCGGAGCCATGGAAACGAATTGTAGCGCAACTCACTCACTTGCGCAAGCGCGCAACAAAAGAGGCGCGGTGGGGGTTGGCCCACCGCGCCCAAACGGTATCCTCCCGGGTCTGATCCGTTTCGGGATCAACGACGACGGCGCACCAGCGCCATCGCGCCGATCCCCAGCAGTGCCAGCGAGGCCGGCTCGGGCGTCGGCCACTCGGCGATCGTCAGCGGGCCGATCCACTGGTCGGGAGGCTGGGTATTCAGCAGGTAATCGGGGCCGAGGTAGACCAGGCGCTTGATGATGTGCACCTCGGTGCCGACCGGCAGCGCGTCGAAGTAGAAGTCGACCGACTGATCCTGTGCGTCGACAACGAGATTGGTCGGCGCGTTGAAGCCGCTACCGCCCGGCAGCTTCACTTCGACGAACGGATCGCTCACGCCCGGCAGGCCCAGGCCCAGCGTCGAGCGGTCGAACACCCACCCCGGCGCCCCGGCGATCTCTTCGTGCCAATCGGTCCACTCGATCGTGCCCCCGACGACCAGCCACTCCTCGAGGTTGATCACGGTCAGCAGGCCGGGATCGCTGGGCGACGGCACGAAGTCGTACGCGTCGTCCGCCCAGGGCAGGCCCTGTGGATCGTCGATCACTTTCAGCCAGGGGTCCGCGCCCGGTTCCAGCGCGATTTCGATCGGGTTCGATTCCAGACCGATGGAAATGCTGTCGTCCGGGATGAACCCCCAACCCGTCGAGGCAGACATGGTCACCACGACCAGCGCCCCTAAAACCACCCACAATCTTGTCTTACGCATCGGACTATCCTTTCGAGAAAAGAGTCAACCCAATGCGGCCCGACCCGCTGCTCTCTTCCCGAAGGTCAGTCGAGATGTCGATACAAACACGGCTTGGCCCCGGATCGGACGTGTCGAAATACGAAATGCCGCCCGCTATGAGCGGCCTGAAAACCGCACCAGACGTGAAAGCAACTCGGTGGGATGAGTCGGCGCATGTATTGTCATCAATGGTGCCGCCCGGACGCAAGATAAATTCGGACAATAACGTCAGAATTAAGCGACGCCTCGTCCTGTCTGTCGCCGAGGCCTCGCCCTGAATCGGGGGGCGATGCCTCGAGTGAACGGGGCGATCACACTTGGCAACCTTCTGCCCAGTCGCTATCTTCTTTCCTCTTGGCGAGGGCCGTTTTCGCCACGCAAACACGCCTTTTAACCCCATTGGTGAGACTGACATGGCTGCGACCGGCAAGATTTCGCAGGTGATCGGGTCGACCTTCGACGCGGAGTTCCCCGAAAACCAACTGCCCGACATCTACAACGCGCTGCGCATCGAAGACGACGCGGCGGGGATCCACCTGACCGGTGAGGTCCAGCAGCACCTCGGCGGCGGCCGCGTTCGCGCGGTGGCGCTGGGTTCGACCGACGGCATGAGCCGTGGCATGCCCGTGAGCGATCTGGGCGAGCCGGTCTCCGTGCCCGTCGGTGAGCAGGTGCTCGGTCGCGTGTTCAACCTGCTGGGCGAGCCGATCGACGAGGGCGCGCCCATGCCGGCCGACATCCGCACCCGGCCCATCCACCAGGAGCCGCCGGAGTTTGTCGACCTCAACCCCAAGACCGAAATCCTCGAGACCGGCATCAAGGTGATCGACTTGCTCTGCCCGTTCGTGCGTGGCGGCAAGATCGGCCTGTTCGGCGGCGCCGGTGTCGGCAAGACCGTGATCATCCAGGAGATGATCGCCCGTATCGCGCGTGAGCACGGCGGCTACTCCGTGTTCGCCGGTGTGGGCGAGCGTACCCGCGAGGGCAACGACCTGTGGGGCGAGATGCGTGAGGCGAAGTTCACCGACGCCGAGGGCGTCGAGCGATGCGTGCTCGACCGCGTGGCGATGGTGTTCGGCCAGATGAACGAGCCACCCGGTGCGCGTCTCCGCGTGGCGCTGAGCGGGCTGACGATGTGTGAAGACTTCCGCGATTCGACCGGCGCCGAGACGCTGCTGTTCGTGGACAACATCTTCCGCTTCACCCAGGCCGGCTCCGAGGTCTCGGCGCTGCTGGGCCGCATGCCGTCGGCCGTGGGTTACCAGCCGACGCTGTCGACGGAGATGGGTGAACTGCAGGAACGTATTACCTCGACCGAGAAGGGCGCGATCACTTCGGTGCAGGCCATTTATGTGCCCGCCGACGACCTGACCGACCCGGCCCCCGCCACGGCGTTCAGCCACCTCGACGCGTTCGTCGTGCTCGCCCGTGGCATCGCCGAGAAAGGCATCTACCCCGCGGTCGATCCGCTGGCGTCGACCAGCCGTATTCTCGATCCGGGTGTGATCGGCGAAGAGCACTACGCGGTCAGCCGCGAGGTGCAGCAGATCCTCCAGCGCTACCGCGACCTGCAGGACATCATCGCGATTCTCGGCGTCGACGAGCTGAGCGAAGAGGACAAGCTGATCGTGGCCCGCGCCCGTAAGATCGAGCGCTTCCTCAGCCAACCGTTCTTCGTCGCCGAGCAGTTCACCGGCTTCCCCGGCATCTACACCTCGCTGGCCGACACGATCGATTCGTTCAAGCGTCTGGCCGAGGGCGAGGGCGACGACCTGCCCGAGTCGGCGTTCATGTACGTCGGCACGCTCGACGACGCCCGCGCCAAGGCCGAGAAGATGGCCGCCGCCGTCGGGGCGTAAACCCGACACACCTGATTGCAACACAAGGCCTGTCTCTGTTGAGGCGGGCTTTTTTCTTTGCATACGCGACGCGTCAGCGATCGGATGTGATATCCTCTGGTCATGCTGGAGGTCCTGATCGTGGCGGTCGTGGCCGGTGTGCTCGCCAGTTTGGCGTGCGGGCTGGGTGTGTTGCCGCTGATGATCCCGGGGCTCGATCCCAAGAAGCACATCGGTATCGGCTACGCCCTGGCGGGCGGGCTGATGTTCTCCGCTTCCGTCTACAACCTCATCTTCGAGGGCTTGGAACTGAAGGGCGGTGATACCGATCTTTTCGCTTTTTCCAACGTCTGGCCCGTGATCCTCGGCGTCCTCGTTGGCGCACTGTTTCTCAGTCTCACCGAACACATCGTGCACGGCTCGGAACACGATCACCGGCGTGACCAGGGCCACGGCCTGGCGCGCTGGGGCGGGCGGACCGGCCTACTGGTGTTCATCGCGATGACGATCCACTCGATCCCCGAGGGCATCGCGGTGGGCACGGGCTTCGCTGCGCAGGAACACCCGCATTTCTCCGGCAGCGCCGAGGGGCTGGGTTACTACATCGCGCTGGCGATCGCGATCCACAACATCCCCGAGGGGATGGCGGTGGCGATCCCGATGCGCAGC
>JANQJT010000319.1 GCA_028281485.1 Phycisphaeraceae bacterium | reverse complement strand
CGTACCGCGTCGGTCACCCCGACCGACCTGACCGCCGGGACGTACTGGCTGGCGCTCTCGATGGATGCGGACGACGGCGACGGGCGGTACAGCTACAGCAGCGGCGGCTCGACCCACCACCACACCAACAGCGGGGTCGATAACGGGTTCACCGATCCGTGGGGCTCGTCCAGCGCCACCTACTCACGCACGATCGCCATCTACGCCTCGGGCACAGACCCCAGCGGCGGCAGCGTCACGACCTTCGCCGATGCGAGCACAACCGCCAACTCCGGCAGCGTCAGCGACGTCACCGCCGGGGTCACCGGCTTCGGCGACGGCGGCAAGGCGTTCTCCTTCGACGGCAGCGACGACTACATCGAGGTCCCGCACAACGCGGCCTACCTGCTCGACGCCGGCAGCATCGGCTTCCATTTCTACCCGACGAACCTCGGTGGCGAGCAGGGGCTGTTCTCTAAAGACTCCAACGGGTACGACGACGGCGGACACCTGACGATCTACACCGACGGGACGCGTATCGCCGCGCGAATCCAGACCGACGGCAGCGACCCCTACGGCACGGGCGACTGGGAGACCCTCCAGTCCGGCAGCGGCGCGCTCAGCGACAACACCTGGCACCACGTGCTGGTGACCTGGGGCGACGGGCAGCTCCGGCTTTACCTCGATGGCACGCTCGTCGATTCGGAGAACCACCTCGGCGGGCTGGGCACGAGCTCCGGCGGGACCGGCAACGCCGAGCCGATCGTCATCGGCGCCAACTCGGACGCCAGCAGTGACCTCAGTGCGACCCCGGTGGACGACCACTTCACCGGCCGGGTTGATGACGTCCGCATCTACGACCTGCCGCTGGACGCGAGCCAGACCACCACGCTCGCCGGCGGGTCCGACCCCGGGGCGCGCACCGCGCCGGGCTATGTCGTCGCCGACACCTCGGGGTACGGCACGGCCGCCGATCTGCTGGTCTACGACACCTCCGCGATCGGCTGGGTCGGAGGCGGCGGGCTGCAGTTCACGGGCAACACGCACGCCAGCTCGCGCGGCGCCGTGTCCAAGCTCCACGACGCGATCGAGGCCAACGGCGAGTTCGCCGTCGAGCTGCTGATCACCCGCGCCTCGCCCGGCACGACGTCCAGCCCGTCGCACATCGTCGGCTACACCAACTTCTCATCGACCCACAACTTCCTGGCCGGCCAGGACGGCAGCAAATACGAGGCCCGTGTCCGCGACTCGGCGACCGGCAACAGCGGCGTGCTCTCGCCCGAGTTTATCTCCACCACCGACCTCGCCTCGTCCGGCGACACCCACCTGGTGCTCAGCTACAGCGGCGGCGATGTCACCGTGTTTGTCAACGGCGCGCAGGACAAGACCGCCAGCGCCGGCGGGACACTCAACAACTGGGACGCCACCCACCTGCTCGTCCTCGGCGGGGCCTACCTCAGCACCAGCCACTGGCAGGGCACGATCAAACGCCTGGCCATCTACGACGAGGGCTTCAACACCGTCCAGGCCAACAACGTCTACAACGGCAACGACCCCGGCGACGGCACCACCGCCAGCGGCGCGGGCACGGTCGTGTGGGACGAGCAGGACTAAGAACGCGTGTAAAACGCGGGGTGGGCATCTTGCCCGCCGTTCGGGCAGAGCCCGAAACCGTTGATGCATAGCCACGCCTTGCCGGAAAAGCCGCTGGATATTCCCGCGGTGTTGATTTATTCGTAGATCAATGTCGCTGTGATCGTTGCGGTCGTGCTGCTGATCAGCCGGACCCAGTGGGCGCTGACGCCGGGGGGGAAAGTGAACTGTTGTTCTTCACCCGCCGGGACGGTCAGGCTGTCCAGAGTGTGCCAGCGTCTTGTCCCGCTGGGGTCGAGTTGGATCGTGATTTCCGTGGACGTGTCCGACTTGAGCCGCAGGCGTTTTTGGTCATAGCCGTACATGAGGTAGGGATCCGAAGGCTGCCCGGGCTTGACGACGGTTTGTGTCCACGGCCCGCCGACACCGACCGGTTTGCCCATCTGCCAGAGTTCATCGACCACCCCAGCCCAGACCGCGGCCTGGCCATCTGCGCTGCGGATGATACGCTCGCCTCGTGCGTCTGCATCGACGCCGGTCAGCACGAGCAGGCCGCGCCAACTACAGAAATCGTGGATCCGGTAGGGGTGCGATGCGATCGGGCGGATATGCTGGAAGCCGCTGGCGTTGCGCGCTGGCAACTCGTAGAACGTACCGGCGGCATTGATAATGTCGCGCTCGGTCGCGACCTCACGTACGAGGCGTGTGTAGCCGATCGCTTCGCCGAAAGGCTTGCCTGCGGCACGGTTTGGATTAAGCGGCAGCCGGTAACGTTGTCCATCCTCTTCGATCAGCACCGAATGACCGTCGAGGGTGATCGGGATCGTGCCCGGGTCGGGGGCCGCGGCCTGCCAGGTCTTGCCGCGACGATGCTGATCATCGCTGGAGACCAGCTCAAGTTTGTCATTGAGCAGATAGAACGGCCGGTCCTTGTTCCGGCGGTTCTGCGTGATCAGCCCGAGCGGGACATCTTCCGCTCCTAGCGAACGCATCACCCCGCCGAGGTCTTCCGCACTGTCGGCGGTCGCCAGGCCGTCAAAAAGGGCTGCGGTCTCGGCCGGGCGGCCGTCGTCCTTGGCGTAATGAAACCAGGCTGTTGCCCCCGAAACGTCTTGTTTTGGGATGAGACGGACCCACTGGCCACGCTCTTTGGCAGTAAAAAGACAAGCCTTGTAGCCATGGGCCGGGATTGTGATCTCCCGGAGTTTCGTCCAGCGATTGTCACCCCGCGGATCGACCTGGATCTCGAATGTCACCGGCCGGTCGCCGCGGTGGCCCAGGTGCAAGACACGCTTGTCATAGCCTGTGAACAGGTATGGCGGGCTGATGTGCCCGGCCTTTACATCCTCCTCAAGCCAAACCCCGCCGCTACCCAGCGCCGGTCCGAACCTGCTGAGTTGCTCGGGCTCGACAAACCATAGGTTGGAGTTCGATCGCAGCGGGGCACCATGCTCTGCTTTGCTTGGGCGCTTATTGAGGAACTCGTTCTTCGCCGAGTCGTCGCAGCCGAACACGACCCAGTCACCCCACCGCGCGAAGTCGCCGATGACCTTGAGTATGTTACTGCGGGGTCTGATCCCGGCCGAGTTCTCGCGCGAAAACGTACTGGGGAAGTGCCAGAGCGTGCCGTGCATCGTCGCGAGAAGGTCGTTGCCTGTGCCGATCTCACGGATGCGCGGCCACTCGGTGTTCCACCCATGTGCGCCGTCGTAGGCGAAACTGGCTTTGGGCAGCCGATAGGTGTGCCACGCGCCATCGTCCAACAGCATCAGCAGGATCGAGCGGTGATCCCAACCCATGGCCCAGACCGGGTCGTCATCGCTGTGGTTGCCGTAGATTCCGCCTGGGCCGGTTAGTTCGGTGAACTGTTCCCGGAGGATGAGTTGCCAATCCTCGCCGGGCCCGCCCCAGTACGCGAGCGCGCCCGAGGGCGTCGTCGGATCGCGCTTGGCCGCGGCACCATGCTCGCCGTTGTTGCTGTAGAGGAGTCTGCCCTGACCGGTGTACGAACCCTTGCCGTGATAGCCGGGC
This sequence comes from Phycisphaeraceae bacterium, assembly GCA_028281485.1. Lineage (GTDB taxonomy): Bacteria > Planctomycetota > Phycisphaerae > Phycisphaerales > Zrk34 > JANQHD01. The sequence continues at coordinate 962 of JANQJT010000319.1, read as the reverse complement.
AGCTTGCTGTTCAGCCCATCGGGAAACACACGCGCGCCTTGATTGCTGTTCCCATCGTTAACCCAGCACCTGACGCCCAACGTCCGGACATCGACCTCGTACAGGCCCTCCTCCATGGTCGTGATGTAGACTCGGCCTGCCGGGTCGCTGAGGTGCCGAGCTGTCGCGGTCGGCCGGCCGGGCATCTGCTTCGGCGGGATCACGCGGACATTGCCCCTGGTGTCGATGAAGTAATTGCCGATGATGAGTTGATTCGACTCACGGTGGATCATCCGGTTGGCAGGCGTCCCCCCGACCGATTCGGGCCGGGCGATCTGCTTGAGTGCGGGCGTGATCTCGTAAAGCTTGTCGTCCGATCCGAGCGGCGCATGCGGAGAATAGGTCACGATCCATAGTCGATCGGCCCAGGGGACGACCGCGCCGGTTCCGCATTCGCCCTGGCTGTTCATCATCGCCAGATGCGGGTAGATCCCGGCAATACTTGGGTGCTTACGGTGTGGGGTGTGATTTGCGACACAGGCGGGCTGCAGGGCAATCATGATCCCCAAAGAGACGCGTGCGAATACGCTGGAGAGTGTTTTCATTGCTTTGATTGAGAGGATCACGCGAGCGGGGCACAGCTTCGGCTTGTGCATATCGCGGCAATCTACTTCAACTGGCTGGGAACGACAATTACATGCCGGAGAGTGTTGGCAGGGGATATTCGTGCTTCCTTGTCATACAAGAAGTGACCGTGCAATTGCCAATTACCTTCAGGCACACGGAGATCGGACGGGTGAGAGAAGGTGTAACGACTTCGGGATCCGATGCGGGCGGCCATCGGAGTTGTGTGAAGCGCTCGTCGGTGAAATGCTCTTCACCGTTGTGGCGCGCAAGGCGGCCTATCCCTGCGCACAACAACCCGGCCGACAGACGTGCGTGCCGGCCGGGCGGGGTGCGCTCACAGATTGGTCGCTCAAGCG
>JANQJT010000216.1 GCA_028281485.1 Phycisphaeraceae bacterium | reverse complement strand
GCTGCGGCCGGTGTGCAGCTTCTTGCCCGGCTCGCCGACCTTCTCGATCAGCGCCGCCTCGATGCACATGTGTACGTCTTCCAGTTCCACCTTCCAGCCGCCCCACTGCTCGCCCTGGGCTTCGATTTCCGACTCGATCTCGGCCAGGCCGGTCTCGATGGCGGACAGGTCGTCAGCGGTGATCAGGCCGACGTGCCGGAGCATGCGTGCGTGAGCGACGGAGCCCGCGATGTCGTGGCGGTAGAGCCGGGTGTCGTAGGACAGCGACTCGACGAACCGCTGCGCGAGCGGGTCGGCTTCGGAGCCGGTCGACTTGGCGTGTTCCCAGGGTTTTCTGCTCTCTGTCATGGCGGACATGATAGCCGCAATGAGAGGCCGAACAAACGGTTAGGTGTGGGAAGGGAAATGGCCGGGCTGGGACTCGAACCCAGGACCAATGGCTTAAAAGGCCACTGCTCTACCAACTGAGCTACCCGGCCAAGTCGGTCGCTTAAAAGCAAGCGGGGTAGTATAGCCATCGGCTGGAGGCTTGCAAAAGCGTTTGACGATCCCCGATCAGCGTTCGGTGGAGATCGACAGCAGTTGTTGCAGGTGGCCAACGATCGCGGTCTTGACCCATCCCATGTCGGGGCAGGCGTCGCCCAGTTGCTCGGCCATGGAGGTGACGGGTCGGCCCACCAGGCCGCAGGGGACGATGAGGTTGAAGTGCGACATGTCGGGGCAGACGTTGAGGGCCAGGCCGTGCAGCGTGACGCGTTTTTGCACGCGGATACCGATGGCGGCGATCTTGGCGTCGCCCCGGCCGGCGTCGTTTCGGCTGACGGACTGGGGGTTGAGACCGCTGCCGACCCACACGCCCACGGCGTCTGCGTCGCGACCGGCGGGGATGTCGAAGTCGGCCAGCGTCTGGATGATCGCCTGCTCCAGTGTCCAGACGTACTGGCTGAGATTGAGGCTGCGCCGGTTGAGATCGACGATGGGGTAGACGACGAGTTGGCCGGGTCCGTGGTAGGTGACGTCGCCGCCGCGGTTGGTCTCGACGACGTCGACGCCCTGCTCGGCGAGTTGGGGTTTGGAGGCGAGGAGGTTGGCGGATTTGGCGCGCCGGCCGAGCGTGAGGACGGGGTCGTGTTCGACGAGGAAGACGCGTTCGGGGCCCGAGCCGTCGACGACGGCGGCGTGGGCGTCCTGCTGGCGTTGCCAGGCGTCGCGGTAAGGCGAGCGGCCGAGGTCTTCAATGGGTAGGTCGTGGTTCATGGCGTGTGTGGCGGCGTGGCTGCGAACAACTATCATAGGCGGATATGGCGAAGATTCACCCGACAGCAATCGTTGACGATCGCGCGGTGCTGGCCGACGACGTGGAAATCGGCCCGTGGTGCATGATCGAGGGCCAGGTGCGGATCGGCGCGGGCACGCGTCTGCTGCACGGCGTGACCGTGGTCGGCCCGGCCGTGATCGGCTCGGGCAACACGCTGTACCCCACCAGTGTGATCGGGACGGCACCGCAGGACCTGAAGTTCGATCCGTCCGAAGACGGCGTGGGCACGGTGATCGGCGACGGCAACCTCATCCGCGAGGGCGTGACGATCCACCGGGCCACGCAGAACCGCCCCACCACCTTGGGCAACGACAACTACCTGATGGTCAACAGCCACCTGGGCCACGACGCGCAGGTCGGCAGCAACGTGATGCTGGCCAACGGCGCGCTGCTGGCCGGTCACGTGGAGGTGGGCGACGGGGTGATCCTCGGCGGCAACGCACAGGTGCACCAGCACGTGCGGCTGGGCCGGCTGTCGATGGTCAGCGGCGGCGCGGGCATGGTGCAGGACGTGCCGCCGTTCTGCACGGGTTACATCATGCGGACGATCAGCTCGCTGAATCTGATCGGCCTGCGACGCGGGGGGCTGCGCGACAGCGTCAAGCCGCTGGAAGAGGCGTTCCGCTACTTCTTCAAGTCACGCCACACCAAGCCGGTCGCGCTGGAGCGGATCCGCTCGACGCCGGGTTTGATGGACGACCCGGCGGTGCAGGAGTTCGTCGCGTTTATCGAGACGTCCAAGAAGGGCATCTCGGATTACAACCCCAAGGCGTAACCGCCGATTGTTCGAGGGCACGGATGTCGATCGAGCTTTGTGTTTTAGGCAGCGGCTCCGCGGGCAACAGCTCGGTGGTGCGGATCAACGGCGAAGTCGTTTTGATCGATGCGGGCTTCGGCCCGCGCTCCACGGCCAAGCGGCTGGCGGACACCGGCGTGAGCGTGCGGGACATCCGGGCGATCCTGCTGACCCACCTGGACAGCGACCACTTCAACCCCAACTGGTACGCGACGCTGCTGGAACACGAGATCTGTGTGTACTGTCCGCGTCGTCACATCAAGGACCTGTACGAAGGAATTCGCCGGTACCGCGAGGACGCCGAGCCGCGCGTGCTGCACGAGCGGGGGTTGATCCAGACGATCGGCGACGACGTGTTCGAGCTGCCCTTTGCGGGTCTGGGCGTGCGGGTGAAACCGATCCACCTGACGCACGACCGCGAGGGGACGGTGGGCTTCATCGTCAACAGCGGCGCGCATCGGCTGGGCTTTGCCACGGACCTGGGTCACGTGCCGGGTCGGCTGGTCGAGGCGATGTGCGGCGTGGACCTGCTGGCGATCGAGAGCAACTACGACGCGGAGATGGAGGCGGCCAGCGATCGGCCGATGATGCTCAAGCGTCGCGTGATGAGCGACCACGGCCACCTCTCCAACGACCAGGCGCTCAACGCCGTGCGCGAGGTGTTCGATCGATCGGAGCTGCCGCCCCGCCACGTGGTGTTGCTGCACCTGTCGCGGCAGTGCAACGACCCGGTGCTGGTGCGCGACCTGTACGCCGATCACCCGGCGATCAGCGACCGGCTGTGCGTGACGAATCAGTCGCACCGCACGGACTGGCTGAGCGCCGACGGGCGTCATCACACGCTGCCGGGTGAGCAGATGGGGATCTTTGTGGAAACCGACCGGATGGACGATCAGCCGTCGAGCGTCTGAAGCTGCGTGCGGCAGAGCGTCTGGTAGAGCTCGCAGGTCTCGAGCAGTTCTTTGTGTGTGCCGCGCGCGATGATGCGGCCGGCGTCCATGACGACGATGCTGTCGGCCTCGACCACGGTGCTGAGGCGGTGGGCGATGACGAACGTCGTGCGATCGCGTGCGAACTCGTTGACGGCGGCGGTGATCTTGGCTTCGGAGTCGGCGTCGATCTGGCTGGTGGCCTCGTCGAGGATGAGGATGGCCGGGTCGCGGAGGATGGCGCGGGCGATGGCCAGGCGCTGGCGTTGACCGCCGGACAGGCGGCTGCCGAGCTCGCCGATGTGCGTGTCGTAGCCGTCCGGCAGGTCGTCGACGAACTCGTCGGCGCGGGCGCGACAGGCGGCGTCGATCATCTGCTCGCGCGAGCGGTGGGACTGACCGTACAGCAAGTTCTCGGCGATCGTGCCGTCGAACAGCACGGTGTCCTGCGTCACCACGGCCATCTGGCGTCGCACGGAACGCAGGCGGCAGTCGGCGATGTCGCGACCGTCGATGAGGACGCGGCCAACCTCCGGCTCGTACAAGCGGGCCAGCAGGCTCAAGAGCGTGGTCTTGCCCGAGCCGTTGGTGCCGACGATGGCGCAGATCTCGCCCTGGTTGACGGTGAGGTTGATGTCGTAGAGCGACGGGTGCTGGGCGCGGGGGTAGGAGAAGGTGATGTTCTCGAAGGTGATGGATTGGTGGTGGCGCGGCAGGCGCTGGCCTTCGGGTCGCGAGCCGTGGTGGACGGTGGGTTCGACGTCGAGGCCGAGGATTTCGGTGATGCGGACGGCGGCGGCGGCGGAGACCTGCATCGAGTTGTTGAGTTCGGACAGGGGCTTGATCGTGCCGCCGACGATGCCCAGCGAGAAGATGACGCCGATGAGCGAGGTCTTCAGGTCGATCTGTTCGGCCAGGGCCTGGTCGTAGGTGTCTTTCGCGGCGGCGATCATCGCGGCGCCCTGCTCGGCTGTGAGCGACGCGTCGGCGGCAACGGCCTGTTGCACCTGCTCTAGCGCGGCCTCGGCGACGGCGGCGTTGGCCGGCGCGAGGTTATAGATCAGGTACGCGGCGACGCAGCCGGAGACGACGATGCCGACCATGGCGATCGATTCGATCAGCGGCGAGCTGAGCGAGCGTGCGGTGCGCGCCTTCATCTCCGCGGCCACGACCTCGCGGTTGATCCGATTAAATCGGCGACGCTCCACGCCCTCGCCCTCGTAGACCTTGACCACGCGGATCCAGATCAGCACCTGCTGAAGCATGGAGGTCATGTCGGCCGAGGCGATCAGGTTCTCACGCGTGGCGCGTCGGACGATGCGACCGATCTGCCGAACGACGATCCCGATAAACAACAACACGAAGATGAACGCCAGCGTCATGCGCCACTCGATGTAGAACGACATCCCCATGAAGAGGAAGGCCTGGACGAGGCTGCGCAGGGTCTTGCTGGTGATGGTGTTGAACCCGCCCTTGAGGTTGCCGCAGTCGCCCATGATGCGGCTGAGCGCGTCGCCGGTCTTCACGTCGCCGGTGATGGCCATGGGCATGTGCACCAGGCGCTGGAAGACCTTGCGGCGGATGTTGGCCACGGTCTTCAGCGAGACCGTCATGGCGATGTAGATGTGCAGGAAGCGACCGGAAGCCCCGAGCAGCACGATCGTGAGCAGGACGATCATCATCGTAGCGAACCCGCCGAACGCGCTGTGGGGGAAACGGATGGTGTCGAGGAACGCGGCCGGGTCCGTGATGACCTGGTTGATCGGCCAGGCGGAGAGCTTCTCGACGAGCACGTCGTAGGCGACGCGCTCTTCGGAGAGGAACTGCTCGATCACGACGAGCAGGCCGCCCATGCCGATGCCGGCGAAGATGGTGTCGATGAGCAGGCCGCACGCCGCGAGGATGAGCAGCTTGCGGTAGTAGAGCATGTGCCGCGCCAGGCGCCAGAACTCACGCATGCGCGTCACCGCCTGTCCGTAGCAGCTCGAGGTCTTCGAAGAACTCGGGGTAGGTCTTGTTCACGCAGGCCGGGTCCTTGATGCGGATGCCGGGCTGGGCGAGGCCGAGCACGGCGAAACACATGGCCATGCGGTGGTCGTCGTAGGTCTCGATGTCGGCCGGCGTGATGCGCCCGTCTTCGGGGGGGTAGACGTGCAGGTCGTCGCCCTCGACGCTGACGATCGCGCCGACGCGTGCGAGTTCGGTCGCGAGCGCGGCCATGCGGTCGGTCTCTTTGATGCGCCAGTTGCCGACGTTGCGCACGACGGTCGGGCCGTCGGCGAGGGGCGCGATGGCGGCGAGGGTCATGGCGGCGTCGGGCATCGCGTTGAGATCGATGTCGATGCCCTGTAGTTGTTCCGGGCCGGTCATGCGCAAGCCGGCGCCGGTCACTTCGAGCACGGCGCCCATCTGTTGAAGCACCTGGGCGAACTTCGCGTCGCCCTGCACCGAGTCGGGGCCGAGCGCTTCGAGGGTGACGCGGGAGCCGGGCTGGGTGGCGGCGGCGGCGAAGAAGTAGCTCGCGGCCGAGGCGTCGGGCTCGATGGCGAAGGGCGTGGGTGTGTAGACGCCGGGCGTGATCTTGATGTCCTGTTGGCTTCCGAGCGGTGCGTAGCCGGGGGTGAAGCGGCCCATGTTGGCCAGGGTGAGGTCGATGTAGGGCCAGCTGATGGGTGGGCCGTCGAAGCTGAGCGCCAGGCCGCGTGTCATGTAAGGGCCGGCCATCATGAGCGCGGTGGTGTACTGGCTGGAGTGTGTGGGGGTGATGTCGAGGTGGCCGCCGGCGAGGCCGTGGCCGTTGATCTGGATGGGCGGGTAGCCTTCGGTGTCGAGGTAGGCGACGGTCGCGCCGAGCGTGCGGAGCTGATCGACGAGGGGACCGATGGGTCGCTCGCGCATGCGTTCGATGCCGTCGAGGGTGTAGATGCCGTGGCCGAGGCAGACCATGGCGGCGAGGAAGCGGATGGAGGTGCCGGAGTTGCCGACGAACAGGTCGGCCTTGTTGGCGGGGATGCGGCCGGCCAGGCCGTGCACGGTGACGGTGCGGGCCGGCTCGTCGATGTCGAGCTGGAAGCCC